>JAABSK010000045.1 GCA_011390435.1 Desulfobacteraceae bacterium
AACTCGTAGGCGTTTCTTTTTTTAATGTTCATTGTTTGATACGGTCTTTTTTAGTTGGTGATTCAAATTTTCAAAACTTGATATTATACGCTCTTAATGGCATAATCACAAGCCATGAACGAAAAGATCCTGAATATTGAATTTGACTGCCAGGGATTCACCCTCAAAGGGATGCTTCACCTGCCTGACAGCGACTGCCCCCCTCTGGTCATCGGCTCCCACGGACTTGAAGGCACCATGGATTCTGCCAAACAAATCGTGTTGTCCAGACTGCTGGTCCGGCACCAGATGGCGTTTTTCCGTTTTGATCACAGAGGATGCGGTCAGAGCCAGGGAGATTTTCTCCATGACACCTCACTGGAAAAGAGAACCCGGGATTTCATTGCAGCGGTCCGGCATGTTACCGGTCTGAACAAAACCAGTAAAAATCTTGCTGTATTCGGTTCCAGCATGGGCGGAGCCACCTGCATCAATGCCTGGGAAAACTTATTGCAAATGGATCTGAATCTTTGCGGCGGCATTTTCTGTTCTGCTCCGGTGAAAAGCCAAACCATAACGAATATTCCACTGGCAGCCAACGGCACCCGCCCTGCCCTGCCGTTATCATTTTTCGAAACCAACCTGCTTTTTGATATCACCCCTAAAATACAGCAGTTAAAAAATATTCTGATTTTCCATGGAGATCTGGACGATATTGTGCCGGTTTCCAATGCCCATCTGATTTATCAGCATGCAAACGATCCCAGGCGCCTGGTGATTCATCCGGGAGGAGATCATCAGATGACCTGCCGGGATCACCAGCGGGACTTTGAGCATCAGACAGTTGAATGGCTTTTACGCTGTTTTTCCGACAGCCACCAGTCGTCGCCGCAGCAGTTCCAGAGCCATGGTGGCAAACATGGTCTTGTTCCGGGACCGCTCACCAAATAAAAACCGGTACTGGCGTGCCTCAGCAGTGTGAGCATCTGCAACACCAATACACACCGTTCCCACAGGTTTTTGAGCGGTCCCGCCCCCAGGCCCTGCAATCCCGGTGGTGGAAATGGCAATATCAGCGCCGGCAACCTGTCTTGCGCCCCTGGCCATTTCAATGGCGGTTTGTTCATGAACCGCGCCATGTTCAATCAATGTCACCTCATCAACCCCCAGAACCCGCACTTTTGCATCATTGGAATAAGTTACCGCTGAAAACACAAAGTATTCTGAGCTTCCGGAAACATCGGTGATCATGTTGGAAATTAATCCGCCAGTGCACGATTCTGCAATGGCAAGGTTTTTTTTCTGGCAGATGAGCAACTGTCCGACCTCCTGTGCGATAGAACGGCCGGATTCAGACACAATCTTGTTTTCAAGCCGATCCATAACCCATTTTCTGGCCCGGACCAGATCCGCTGCTGCCGTGTTGCTGCTGTGTCCGGTTTTGTGCTGAATCAGCTTGACTTCAATGACAGGAAAATCTGCACGAAAACCGATACGGATCTTTGGAAACTGTTCGTTAAACCCGTTCATCCGCTGGCCAACAGTGGATTCTGCAAGGCCAAAAACAGTGAGCCGCTCAACACGGATATCATCATCAAGCCCAAACCGCCGTATCAGAACCGGCTTGACCTGTGTTTCAAACATGATTTTCATTTCAGCCGGAACCCCGGGCATGAAAAAAAACACGCACTGATTTATCTGAAGATAAAAGCCCGGAGCAGTACCCGCACTGTTTTCCATCATGGTTGAAGCGGATGGCAGCAATGCCTGTTTCTCATTTTCCGGATTCAATTCAAACCCTTTTTTTGCAAAGTACGCCTGCATGGTTTTCAGGGCTCTGGGATTGATTTCAAGCCGATCCCCTGCTGCCATGGCACAGGCTTCTGCTGAACAGTCGTCTGATGTAGGGCCAAGCCCGCCGGTAACCAGACAGATGTCAGCTTCATGGGAAATTTCTGTAATCACTGCTGCAATCGACCCTGCAAAATCTCCCACAGCAGTGATTTTCTCAACAGCGATCCCCAGCTCCTTTGCCCTGGTGCACAAAAACGCAGCATTGGTATCAATGATATCTCCTAAAAGAACTTCATCCCCTGTGGAAAGAATCTGTGCGATCATCCCCCATCTCCTTTTGAAAAAAAGCCGCATGATTTGAGGAAAAAAACGCAGGGTTTTTGCGGATATTCCCTCCTGTTAAAACCTGTTTTTTAAATTGTCTGGCGATGAACTTTTTGACCTTTGACCGGTCCCATCCCAGGGGATGTTTGAAATTCAGATACAAGGACAGATCGCCATGGTAAAATTCCCGGGTTTCCAGCTTCTCAGCGTCCGGGCTGAATCTGGGAAGGTTGAACACAGCAAGGTTCAGATAATCAATATATTGCTGATGGTCCAATGCATAGGCAAGGGTCTTTTCAGCAGATGCTCTGTTTTCAGATTCCGTGCCGAACAGCAGATAAACAAATGTCAAGATTCCCGCCCGGCTGAGATTTTCAAGTATCTGTGACACCTGCGAAAGACAGGTTCCCTTGTTCATCTGGTCAAGCACCTGCTGATCTCCGGATTCAAGCCCCAGCTTGAGCATGGCACACCCTGAACGCCTTAATTTTTTACAGAATTCAGGATCGGTCAGTTCGTTTTCAAACCGCACAAACCCATACCACTGAAAGGAGAAGGTGTTTCGGGAAAGAATTTTTAAAAATGACGGTGCAATGGCATTGTCGATAAAATGGATATAATCCGGGTGATGTCCAGCCTCCACCGCCCGGAGATCGTCCAATATTTTTGATGCCCGCCGGGCTTTATAGGGACGGGTCTCTGCCTTTTCAGGGCAGAATCTGCACTTGCTCCAGTAACACCCGATGGATGCCCTGAACGGCAGGACTTTTCCCGGAGACAGGTATACACCATCGTTGACAAACTCATAATCCGGGACAAAATGTCGTTGATTTTTTCCATCACTTCCCATCAATGCCAGCAGCGGCAGTTCTCCTTCCCCCTGAATGCAGATATCAATCAACCCGGCAAACGGGTCTGCATAATCCGGATGACGCATCCACGATGACAGAAGTCCGCCGCCCATGATGATCTTTTTATCCGGAAACCTGTCTTTGATCCATCCGGCGAGTGCAAAACTGACCAGAGCCTGGTTCAGGTAACACAACGAGATTCCAATGTATGGAGACAGGTGACCTTCAATCTGTTTTCTGACACAGTGTTCAAAAAAAGGATAAAACGGATTTTGACAATATTGTTCCGCACTTTTGAGCAGGTCAACGGAATTGACCGATGACAGACAGTTGTCCGCATAATCACTCAGGGTAATTTTGAAACGCCGGGTATCCACGCTCAACGCCAGCAGCCGGTTTAAATCGTAAACCCGCTGGTGATACCGGTCCATATTCCTGTACAAAACCGGGTCTTTTAAATCGGCAACCAGCTGCTCCCTGTTTTTCAATGCCCGCCTGGACCAGGAATCTTCAGCTGTCATCTCTGAATTGATCAGATACAGCAGCCCTTCAACATTGGCATCATATACCGTACAGTGATGGCCGTGTTTTTTAAGTGCGCCAGATAAAAGGGCCACACCGGCAGGTGGTTCACAAGGCTTGGCCACCGGTGGAAAAATCAGCAGCATACACACAGCTCCTTAAATTCAAAACCGCGTCAAATTCAAGGAGCTTACCACTAAAATCCGCTTATTCAAAGTTTTTCATGTGTTTTTCAATCATCTTGAGCAGGGATTCCGCACGGATGGGTTTTGAAATGTAATCATCCATGCCTGCCGCCAGACACAGTTCCCTGTCCCCTTTCATGGCATGGGCAGTCATGGCAATGATCAGAACATCGTGATTCAGAACGTTTGATGAGAGGTCACGAATCTGCCTGGTGGCTGAAATTCCATCCATTTCCGGCATCTGGATATCCATGAGAACGATTCGGTAATCAATATTTTCAAGGGCTTCAACCACCTGTTTTCCTGTGGTCACTGCATCGGCTTTGAATCCGAATTTGTCCAGCAGAGCCAGAGCCAGTTTCTGATTCACCGGATTATCTTCTGCCAGAAGGATACGAAGGTTATGGCGCTTTTCTTCTGAAACAGAATAAGCGGTAACCAGGCCGGATGTCTGCTGGTGGTCCGGTTTTACCTGCTGCTGGTTCAGGACGGAAACCATACAGTCATAAAGCAGGGATCTTCGGACAGGTTTATGAAGGTATGCAGCAAACCCGATTTCTTTCATCTGTGCGCCATCCCCCCTCAATCCCTGGGAGGTGAGCATGATCAGACGCGTGTTTTTCAACGCCGGGTCTGCCTTGATGATCCGCCCCAGCTCCCCTCCGTCCATTTTCGGCATGAGCATATCGGAAATCACGAGGTCATAGGGCGCTTTTGCCTTGACCAGGGCCCGCATCAGGGTCAAGGCCATCTGACCGCTGAGGGCCTGGTCACAGGCACATCCCCAGTGGGTCAGATAGCCGCAGAGAATATCCAGATTGGTCTGATTGTCATCGACGATCAAAATCCGTTTGCCCTGGATGGTTTCAAGATGATCAAATCTCTTTTCCCTGACATTGTTCTGCTTTTGAAACATAGTGGTAAACCAGAAGGTTGATCCCTTTCCCGGGCGGCTCTCAAGGCTGATCTTTCCTCCCATCAACTCCACCAGTTTCTTTGAAATGGCCAGCCCCAGGCCGGTGCCCCCGTATTTTCGGGTGGTGGATGCATCCACCTGTTGAAAAGAACGAAACAGGCGTTTTTGATCCTTCCGGGAGATACCGATCCCTGTATCCTGTACACTGAAATGAAGGGTCGCCCGTGTTGCTGATTCCTTTTCAAGGCTGACACGGAACACCACTTCCCCTGAATCGGTAAACTTAATGGCATTGGTGCACAGGTTGACAATGACCTGGCGCAGACGGCCTGGATCCCCCCTGAGGAGAGTCGGGACATCATGACCCACTTCATAGATAAATTCCAGTCCCTTGGTGTGTGCCTGGATGGCAGGAAGCGATACAATTTCATCAATGGATTTTCGAAGATCAAAATCGATCTGTTCAATGTCCAGTCTCCCGGCTTCAATCTTGGAAAAATCGAGAATATCATTGATCACCGTCAGCAGTGCTTCAGCGCTGCGCTTTCCCGTATCCACAAAATCGATCTGTTCAGCGGTCAATTCCGTTCCCAGCAGAAGATTATACATGCCCAGTACTCCGTTCATCGGAGTGCGGATTTCATGACTCATATTGGCCAGAAATTCACTTTTGGCAAGGCTGGCCTGTTCTGCTCCCTTTTTGGCTTTTTCCAGGTCCCGGATAAACTGTCTGCGCTCTGTAATGTCCCTGGCAATTCCCCTGAACCCTTTGACTGTGTTGTCGATTCCCTTCATCAGGGAAACAGATGATTCAATCGACCGGAGTGCGCCATTTTTCTGTACGATTTCATACTGCAATGAAGGATTGGATCTACCGGTTTGAAAAATCTGGTTGTATGCCTTGAAAACCTTGTCGGCATTTTTCTTGTCCATGTAGTTTTTGTGAGGCTTTCCCAGCAGTTCTTCTTTTGTATACTTGAAAATTGTTGCCATGGCATCATTGATAAACGTCAAACGCCCGGCCAGATCGGTTTCAAAATAGCCTTCATCAATGGTGGTCAGAATGTTGCGGTAGCGCTCTTCACTCAGAATCAATGCCCGTTCAACCATGATCTTTTCTGTCAGATCCCTTGAAATGCCCCGGAATCCAATCGGAACGCCGTTGCGATCCCGCAGCAGGGAAAACGTTACCTCGTGGTAGGCATGGGTGCCGTCTTTTTTAATAATTTCATACTGCAGAAATGAACTTGGTGTGCCCGTACGATACATCTTGTTGAATGCCTGGTAAACCTTTCTGGCATTTTCTTCATCCATATAGTCTTTATTGCTGATGGACAGCATCTCTTCAGCTTCATATCCCAGCATCCGGCACATGGCATGATTGACAAATACAAATTGGCCTGTCAGATCCACTTCAAAATACCCGTCTTCAATACTGTTAAGAATGGTTCGATACTTTTCCTCGCTTTTTTCAAGGGCGATCTGCGCTTTTTTCTTTTCTGTCACATCCCGGGATATTCCGCTGAATCCTGTGGGATTGCCTGCTTCATCCCGCATCAACGCAGCGGTAATTTCAGAAAAAAAACCGGTTCCATCCGGCCGGATGATTTCATTGTCGATAATTTTACTGCTTTTCCCGGTCTGATAAATCCTGCTGAATTCCGTAAACAGTCTTTCATGCAGATATGCTGGTGTATTTTCTTTGTAACTGCTGCCGATCAATTCATTCCGGGGCCGACCAAAATGCAGGGCAGCTGCTTTGTTGACATAGGTATAAATTCCTTTCAGATCGTTTTCATAATAGGCATCTTCCAGGTTCTCAATGATGGTTTTGAACCGGGACTCCTCAAACCGGGTCTGTTTTTCTTTCTGTGCTGTTTTGACCGCCAGAATAACGGCCGGAATCAGTATGTCAGACGTTAATCCACTGATCGGCAGATATCCGTTGATGCCTTGTTCTGCCGACTGGATCACACAGGCAGGATCAACCCGGTCTGACAGCAGGATGATGGCGCTGTTGCTGGCAGCGTTGATCAATTCTTTCACAGATACATCTTCCGGCAGATCTGATAAAAGCGGATTGAACAGGACCAGGTCAAATTCGTGCGCATTCAGGCACGTGACTGTCTGATCAAATGTTTGTGTCACCTGGATTTCCAGGGACAGAATCTCTCCGGGACCTGAATCTGATGTCAAAAGACTGCGGATTGTTTGAGCGGTTGATGCGCAAGGTTCCGCCAGAAGGATGTGCCAGTGTCCGCCATCAATTGAATGGGTCAAAATGAACTCCTTTGCATATCATGCATCAGAATGGAACATACAATATACAGATAAGCCAATAACCGGAACGGTGTCAAGCAAACTGTTCAGTTTTGCCGAAACAGCCCGTTTGTTTCTATAAATAGAAACATTTTTCTTGACACGGCTCCTGAACTCAGCTATTTTACGCAAAAAAAACAATAAGGAAACATCACCATGATTCTCGAACGATTCCCAGATCAACAGGCCTTTTCAGCCCTTGCCGGTCAGTATAATGTAATTCCGGTGTGCGCCCGTGTGCTGGCTGACACGGAAACCCCGGTCTCAGTCCTTGAAAAATTCTATTCTCCAGCAGCAGAAAGTTTTCTGCTGGAAAGTGTTGAAGGCGGTGAACGCTGGGCACGATACAGCTTTATGGGCCTGCGCGCCCACGGCACCATCAAAGTCTTTAAAGACCACGTTCAGATACAGACCCAGGACAGTACGCTGACAAAAGATCACTTCAATGACCCAATGGGGATGATCCGCTCGTTCTCTGACGGGTTTATGCCGGCCCCCATGCCGGAACTGCCACGGTTCTGGAGCGGGTTTACCGGATACTGCTCCTACGAGATGGTATCATTTTTTGAAGAAATTCCGGTCCAGCTCCCTGAACAGACACCATATGCCCATTTTATCATTCCCGATGAGATGATCATTTTTGACAATGTCCAGCAAACCCTTACCTGTCTGAGGATCTGTTATCTGGACAAAAACCAGGACCCCCTGGCGGTATTTGACCAGGCAGTTTCAGACCTGGAAACCATGCTCAAAACCCTCAAGGCTCCCTTGATCCCCAGAAGCCTTTCACCCTGCCCGGACATTTCACTCCAGGCACAAACCCCTGCAGATGAATACATGGCCGGCGTTGAAACGATCAAACACCATATTGTGGAGGGTGATATTTTTCAGGCAGTATATTCCCAGCCCTTTTCCTGTACAACCAATGTGGACCCCCTTCAGATCTACCGCGCCCAGCGCTATATCAACCCGTCTCCCTACATGTTCTTCATGAATTTTACTGATCTGGTCATTGCAGGTTCTTCTCCTGAAACCATGGTCCGGCTGGAAAATGGTGTTGCCACCCTCCGGCCGATTGCCGGGACCCGTCCGCGCGGTGCAACCGAGCAGGAAGACCGGAAACTGGCAGATGAACTGCTCAATGATGAAAAAGAAAAAGCCGAGCATGTGATGCTCATCGACTTGGGCCGGAACGATCTGGGCCGGGTGGCAGAGGCAGGAACGGTCCAGGTGACCGACACAATGGTGATTGAACGCTATTCCCATGTCATGCATCTGGTCTCCAACATCACCTGCGATATCAAAGCCGGCCTGGATGCCTATGACCTGTTCAAAGCCACTTTTCCTGCGGGGACCCTGACCGGTGCACCCAAAATCAAGGCCATGGAAATCATCTCCGGACTTGAAAAAACACCCAGAAAAGTTTATGGCGGAGCTGCAGGATACATCTCATTTACCGGGAACATGGATTTTGCCATTACCATCCGGACAGCAGTAATGGAAAACGGTACACTGACGGTTCAGGCCGGTGCCGGCATTGTGTATGATTCAAATCCGGAAGCGGAACTGCTTGAATGCCGGAACAAGGCAAAAAGCGTGGAAATGGCACTGAAACTTGCGCTTTCAAATCATGGTGGAGACAAATAAAATGAACGTTGCAGTGATTGACAATTACGACTCTTTCACCTTTAACCTGGTGCACTATATTCTCTATACCGGCGCCAGTGTTGAGGTGTTCCGGAACGATAAAATCAGTATTGACGACCTTACCGCTTTGAATCCGGACCGGATTGTTATCTCTCCTGGGCCTGGACGTCCTGAAGATGCCGGCATCTCAATGGATGTCGTATCCTGCCTTTCAGGAAAAATACCCATTCTCGGGGTCTGCCTGGGCCATCAGGTCATCGGCCAGAGTTTCGGCGGCAAGGTGATTCACGCCAAAAAAATCATGCATGGCAAAACATCCCAGGTGACAGCCGATGGTGACCATATCTATAAAGGTATCAACAAGCCCTTTACTGTCATGCGCTACCATTCCCTTGCCATTTCCGAAGAAGACTTTCCTGAAGCACTTTTGATCACCGCCAGAACTGAAGACGGGGAAATCATGGGCATCCGTCACAAAGATCATCCCACTCAAGGCGTCCAGTTTCACCCTGAATCATTTATGACCACCGTGGGAAAACGGCTGATCAGAAATTTCATTAAAGGAGCGTAACACCATGACCTTTACCGAAAATCTTAAAAAAATTATTTCCAGACAGGATCTGGATCAGGACAGCAGCGCATCCATGCTGATGGATATTTTTTCAGGACAGATCACACAAGCGCAGGTCGGTGCATTTATGGCTGCACTTGCGACAAAGGGCGAGACCTTTGAAGAGCTGGCCGGTGCAGCCCGGGCCATGCGCAGAAAAGCTGTCCGTATCCAGACCCGGTCCCGTCAGGTGATCGACACCTGCGGTACCGGAGGAGATGCTTCCGGTTCTTTTAATATTTCCACAACAACCGCCTTTGTGGTTGCAGGTGCAGGGGTTACCGTTGCCAAGCATGGAAATCGGAGTATCTCAAGCAAATGCGGCAGTGCCGATGTCCTGGAAGCCCTCGGAGTCAATCTGGATGTTGAACCTGAAATTGTAGAAGAAGCCATCAATGAAATCGGTATTGGCTTCATGTTTGCCCCCCTGTATCACGGATCCATGAAATATGCAGGACAAGCCCGTATGGAATGCGGCATTCGAAGTATCTTCAACATGCTGGGCCCGCTTACCAATCCGGCAGCTGCAACCTGCCAGCTGCTCGGGGTGTATGCGCCGGAACTGACAGAAATGTTTGCCCAGACCCTGAATCTTTTAGGGGTCAAAAAAGCATTTGTGGTTCATGGACATGACGGTATGGATGAAATCACCACCACAGACAAGACACGGGTCACCGAACTCAATGACGGCCTTATCCGCACATACGAACTTGACCCCCTTACATATTTTGATGCCTATTCAACACCGGATGAACTCAGAGGCGGTGATGCAAACGATAATGCCGGTATTCTCCTTGATATTTTAAGCGGTGCCCCCGGCCCGAAACGAGATATTGTGGTGTTAAATTCTGCTGCAGCACTGGTGGCCGCCCAAAAAGCAGACACCATCCAAGAGGGGCTCCTGCTGGCTGCGGAAACCATTGATTCTCAAAAAGCAAAACAGAAACTGGATGCCTTGATTCAATACACACAGGAGAACGGATGATATGGCTGTGGAAGGATTTTTAAAAACCGTACTGGCTGAAACCACCCGAGAGGTGGCCTGTTCCCGGGCACGGATTCCTCTGGCCGCCATCAGGCGCAGTGCTGAACAGGCACCGCCTGGTGCTGATTTTTTATCTGCCCTGGGCAGCAGCAGCCGTGAGAATATCGGCATTATTGCAGAGATCAAAAAAGCATCTCCATCCAAAGGCGATATCCGCCCGGACCTTGATGTGAATGCCTATGCCCGTTATTACACCAATGCCGGGGCCCGTGCCATTTCCGTTCTGACCGAGCCTGTCTATTTCAAGGGCACGCTTCAGGACCTCCGGCAGGTGTGTGCCGCAACCCATATTCCAGTGCTGAGAAAAGATTTTACCGTCAGCGAATACCAGATCTATGAGGCAAAAGCGTGCGGTGCATCTGCAATCCTGCTGATCACCACCGCCCTCAGTAAAGGCCAGCTCAAAGATTATATTCATCTGACCCGGGAAACCGGCATGGAGCCGCTGATCGAAATCACGTCTGAAAAAGAATTTGAGATTGCCTATGATTGCGGGGCAAAAGTGATCGACATCAACAACCGCAACCTTGAAACCCTGAAAACCGACCTGAACGTTTCAAAACGCATCGCCGCCATCCTCCCGGATGAGATCATTGCAGTGGAAGCCAGCGGCATTTCCAGTTTTACCGATATTCAAAACGGACTGTCCTCAGGGTTTGTCAACTTTCTGGTGGGCGAAAGCATTGTAAGGGCTGACGACCCTGAATCCTTTATCCGGCATCTGCGGCAGGCGGATCCTGAAGAGGCATAAATCAATGCATCCGCATCAATTCAAGCGCCCATGGATCAAAATCTGCGGGTTTACAGATCCTGAAAATGCTCGGGAATGTGCCCGGTTCAATCCGGATGCCATGGGGCTGGTTTTTTTTCCCAGAAGCCCGCGTAATGTATCCAGAGATCAGGCGAAGCAGATCACTGCCGTTCTGCCGGATACAATTCTCTCCATTGGCGTATTTGTGGATTCAACATATGATGAAATCATGGAGACGGTTCAGCACTGCCGGTTAAAAGGGGTACAGCTTCACGGCAATGAGCCTTTTGAAATGATCGACCGGCTGCTTGCAGAAAATCTTGTGGTGATCAAGGCCCTGTTTGCAGAAAGACCGCCCTTTCTGCACCAGGCATCCGCTTTCAGGCGGGCCTCATTTCTATTAATTGAACATGGAAAAGGAACCCTGCCCGGCGGAAATGCAGATGTCTGGAATTATGAAATCGCCGGCAGCATACAGACAGATACGCCGGTGATTCTGGCCGGCGGACTGAATCCAGACACCATTTCAAGCGCATGTCAACTGGCCAGACCTTCAGGCGTGGATGTGTCATCCGGGGTGGAAACGTCTTTCGGGATCAAAGATCCTGAAAAAGTCCGGCGGTTTATTGAACAGATTGATACCGGCTACCGCCTCCCAAAACCGTTTTGACCCGTTCTGGCACCCGCAGAGACTCGCATGTTTTAGCGGATCAGCAGATTGTTGCCAGGATAAATATCCGCATCTGGCTCCAGGTTGTTGAGTTTTCTCAGTTCCTGAACGGTGGTGTTGTACTGTTTGCTGATACTGTAAAGAGTTTCACCTTTTTTAACGGCATGAAACAGATCTGTTTTTTTTGCAGCTTTTTTCACTGGTGGTGCCGTACGCTTTGAAGGTTCAGGTGTTGGCACAGAAACAATCGATTTTGGTGCCGCAGTCTGGGCGGTGGTTTTCAAGGAGCTGATTGTTTTCTCAATCCCGGCAATGCGGTCAATCACTGAATCAAATTTTACGGAAAACGCGGTTTCCAGGCGGGTCAGCCGCTGATCCAGAAGGTCTGCCGGAAGAGCCCCTTTTCCATCCGGGCTGCCCGCAACTGTTCCTGAATCTGTCATATTTTGAACGCTTTTTTCCAGCACGCTGATTCTGCTCTCAAAGTCACCCAGGGCTCCAGAAGACAGTTCTGACGTGGCCTGATCGGTTTTTGAGGTACCGGACCTGAAGAATATCAAAAATACGAGCAAGGTCACCAGAAGTGCCCCTGCAATAATAAACGCAAATTCATTTTTTTTAATCATTGTGGTATCAAACCGCTTTTCCAAACCCGTGTCATCTGACACTTTTTTGTTTGAACTGGTCTGAGGTGTTGATTTCTGGGATCCGGGCCTGTTTTTGAATTTCATGGCAATGCTCCTGAATAATTTTTCAACTCCTCTCTTCATACCATTTTAAACCTGATTTTCAAGCGATAAACGAACCCGTCCCTCAAATTTGGCTATTGTACTGAATCTGTATTCTATGGTAGGGTTTTAAAAACTGCCAATTTGACATATTCGTGGGAAAAAACAGATGCGACTCCTTACTGATGGACTTAAAATCATTTTTTTTGTGCTGCTCGCCTGCCTGGTCATGCTCCCCTCTGCTGTTGTTGCAGAGGTTTACACCAACAAACTGGGCATGCGATTTGTTCTGATCCCCAAAGGCGAGTTTATCATGGGCAGCCCCACGTCAGAAATGGGCCGTCAGTGGAATGAAAAACAACACCGCGTCATTATTTCCAAAGACTTTTACATGGGTGAAACCGAAGTTACTCAGGGGCAATGGGAAAAACTGGTGGGATTCAACCCGTCTGCATTTGCAAATCTCGGCAAAAATTATCCGGTGGATACGGTCTCCTGGGAACAATGTATTGAATTCATCCGCGTCCTCAACCAGTGGGAAAACACCAACAAGTATCGACTGCCCACTGAAGCTGAATGGGAATATGCCTGCAGAGCCGGATCAACAGACGCATTTTCAAAAGGTCCCATCACCACGGTCTCCTGTAATGAACCAGAACCCGCCCTGATTGAAACAGCCTGGTACTGCTATAATTCAGGCCTGGCAAACCCGGCCCGGGATTTTAAACCCCACCCGGTAAAAACCAAGCTTCCAAACCAGTTCGGCCTTTACGATATGCACGGCAATGTCCAGGAATGGGTCATGGATTCATGCAACTGGCGAAATTTTTTGAGAACGCGGGTCGGTGCTGTTACAGATACGTATGAAGAGAATATTGTCGATCCACTGAGCACCAAGGGAAGTCACCGGATCATCAGAGGCGGCGGCTGGTTCCAGAACGGAAAATACCAGAGAAGTGCCTACCGGGGATATTACAAACCTACAGCCAAGCGCAATTCCCTTGGGTTTCGCATTGTCAGAATGCCGTGATCAGGAAACCCTGTCATTTTTTACAAAAAACGCATCAATGCTTATACGCTTATCAAAACCGGTTTATAAAAGCCGTTTCTTGATTTTCTTAAAATTTTCCAGCCGTTGCTGAACCACCAGCAACATCAGCCACTTTTCCAGCAGTTCAGCCATTTTGTTTTCCGGTTTTTCCGAAAACGTTCCATCCGATTTTTTTTTTGCTGCCGTGTTCTGGGTGCGTTCCATGCCGGCAAGGATTTCCGGCATCGGCTGTCCAGAATCAGAAGCCTCGGCGTACAAGGCTGAATAGATGTCATGGGCCTCAGAATAATGGCCCTGGGATTCATACAGTTTGGCAAGCTCAAGCGTTCTGATTGTGTGGGTCATTGCAAACTCCCTTTATTGACCGGGTTATCCTTGAAAATCAGCTCTGATTCTTCTGCCATGCCGTGCTCATGCTTTGCCAGGTGGCGGATATAATCGATATCGGTTTTCAGGCGGTGGATCTCCTGCTCAAGCCGCTGATTTTCCTGGTCAATGACATGAATCTGTTCATTTATCACTGCTTCCTGGTTTTTGAAATCCACATAATCCTGTATTCCATTTTGACTGAAGACCATCAGGAAACATAATGCGGCAACAGCAAAAAAAACAATCCCCAGGCCTGTCTTCTCAAGTGTGGTCATGCGTCTCGTTCAAGCAATCCTTTTTTGAGCAGTTTGATTTCAGGGGTGGTACAAAGCATGTTCAGACCAAAATACAACAAAATTCCCAGAACAATGGACACGCCGACAATCGCGCCCGATATCAATTTTCCATCCAGGTCGGCGTCGGCTGAAAATACTACCATTCCCCCTTTGATAAACGCAAACAGTATAGCAGAAAAAAAAAGAGATCTGCAAGCAGAAACAAAAAGACGTTTTTTTTCAATGCAGACCGCCGCAGGAAGACAGATCAGCAGAATCATAAAATTGATCACCGATGAAAGGCAGACACTCATTACCATTCCGTTGAGCCCGGCCGGCCCAATCAGAAAACTGCACAAAATCAAATTGACTCCAATGCCGGCAATGCCTGACCAGAAAGGTATCCAGATACTGGACAATGCATGGTAAAGTGTGACAAACAACCGGACGCCGGCAAAGGCCCACAGACCCGCCACAAGAAAAAACAGACATTGAGCGGTCTGCTGCACTGCAATATCATCAAAAGCGCCCTGTCCGAACAACAGATTGACAATATGAACATCCAGCGCCATCAGCCCGGCCATTGCCGGCATGGTGATGAAAAAGACCATTACCGCCCCGTTGGAAAAAATACGTCCAATTGCCGAAAAATCTTTCTCAGCTGCTTTTTCAGAAAGATCCGGCAAAAAAACAGTGGCTACGGATACAGCAAAAAGGGCCAGAGGAAAATGAACCAGGCGGTCGGCATAATACAGAAACGAAATACTGCCTTCAGTCAGATTTGAGGCAAAAAATGAGACCACCATGATATTGATCTGATAGGATGCGGCACCGATCATGCAGGGGATGAGCCGCTGCAATACCGACAGTGTCCTGGCATGATAAATTGTAAATGCCGCCGGCTTTACAATGCCGCTGTGAATCAGAAACCGGCATTGTACCGCCAGCTGGACAAATCCGCCAACCGTAACTCCCAGAGCAGCCGCCATGACCGGAACCTGAAAAAACCTGGATACCACAAGCATCACACCAATCATCACCAGATTAAACAGGACTGGCGCGACTCCAGGAGCAGCAAACCGGCCCATTGCATTCAATACCCCCATGCTTAAAGCCGCAATCAACGCAAACCAGAAATACGGCAGCATCAACTGAAACAGAACAATGGTCAGGTGGTACAAGTCGCTGCCCTTGGGAAAACCAGGGGCAATCCACTGGATGATCAGGGGAGCAAACAACAGCCCGGCAAGAACAACAATAACTGCAAAAAAAGACAAAATGCCAAAAAAACTGGCCACCATAGCAGCCGCACCCGGCATTCCCTCTTGTTTCATTGT
>JAABSK010000444.1 GCA_011390435.1 Desulfobacteraceae bacterium
GCCCAGTACAAACTCTGATGAAATGATGACGGCCACACCATATTTTCCGGAATGAAACCAGCATGAATGCATTCATCATTAATTGGCGGTGCGCTGCTGACTTCCAGTTTATGGGCAAATAGGTCACCATAGTTTCCTTCGGAAAGGATAATGGCCCAGTTATAAGAAGGATTGCGTACAATCTGAAATCCGGTCTGACAATTTTCATCGGCACAATAACAGGGAGATGGAAAATTCAACCAACGAGACCAGATCCTTAGGCCATTCATGTCCAGGCGCGTGGCAGCAATGTTCAGGCCGTTGTCGGTATAATCATGATACCCCATAAGAACACCGCCTATTCCATCAATAACCATCATTGGAAAGTTTTCGGAGCCGGAAAATGCAAGATCATCTCCCGGAGTGAATATCCTTACCCCATTGGCTGCCCATTGATTGGAACCGTTTACTGAACCTATTTTCTGGGCATAGAGGTCGCCATGCACATCAGCCCGATAATCACTCCATGCCAGAAAAGCCCCGCCTGATTCATTTGATAAAATCACCGGGTCCTTTCCAAGTTGCCACCATGTCAATAAATTTTCTCCACCAACACTGTCAATATCCAGTACAACGACACCTTCTGAGGCCCATAAGGTTGTCCCAAACTTGTTCAGTTTCTGAACACGAATCTGGCCATTTCCGAAAGAAGAGAAGCCGTTCCAACCCCACCAGGCTAAAACAACCCCATTGTCTGCATCTTTTGCCACCGGCACCGCATCGCGGCAATTAGTACGCCCATCGTCATTAGCAAGGGGCCCACCTGCGGTTACCCCTCCAAATGACCAGATATCTCCTTTTAGAATCCGCTGGGCACGGACTGTACGGCTTTGATGGTGAAACCATGCAGCATAGGCGCCTCCCACTTTAAGTGTCGGCTCCGGAAAAAATGAAAAACCGCCAGTACCGTCACTGATAAGGCTGAAATCTTCCACCTCGAATTGCTGGGCAATTTCAATTCCGTTAATCCCCCCATAAGGCAGGTTTCCTTCCCTGTCAATGTAGACCACCCTGTTGCGCCAGCCGATATAGGCACCACCGACACCGTCTCCACAAATTTTGTGACCAGGATAACTTCCGACTGGTCCCAAACCTGAAAAAATTGCCACACCGCCAGCACCCCAAAGTTTCTGACCATTGGGGTTAAGGCGTTGGGCATAAATTTTTTCTCCGGCCGACCATGCCACAATCAATCCGCCGGTATTCAGCCAATTATCCAGAGCAGCTACTGGTTTTTGCGCGCCGTCTGCATTCGAAACCACCACACCATCAGGTCCCCAAAGCAGGTTTCCATCTTGATCCACACGCTGTGCTCTCACTTCATTTTCAGTCCAAACCACCACAGCCCCCCCATTGGTATCAGGTAACATACGATAACGATCCTTGTCTCCTGCATATCCTTCTGCCACACCAATATGGACACCTTGTGACCACAAAAAATCTCCATCAGCGGCCAGGGCCGATTTATTATAAAAAAGAGAGAAAACCAGCGTTCCCAGAAACAGCACAAAAACCAGCATGGTTTTCTGAAATTTTGCCACTTTGATACAAAAAACGTCTGATCCTTTCATTTTTACCTCCACTGATAATATTTATGCCGGTTGATTCCAAATCGATTTTGCCATGCTGTAGTTGATAGGTGATTTTCACAAAACAGATGAACTGCTGAAAGTTACAAAAAAAGGGATTCAGCGGCATCAGAACAAGAACTGGAGAAAAAGCCAGGTAGAAATTATTTCAAATCAAGTGGGAGGCAATTTTGATATCAGAGGTCATCAAATAGCCCAAATGAACATTATTTAACGCATATAGCCCGGAATTTTTTTTGTCAAGAAAATAATCCATCTATTGCTCTGCTCCAAGCGGTAACCATAGCTCCGCCCCTTTGGTTACACGGCCGTGGCGTGTAGTCAATAATTGATGATGTGTCTATGCAACACAGGGAAGAAAACCCCTACCCGGATACATCCTTTTTTTTACTCCCCAGAGGACTGCCAGGGGAAAGAGCAATAAATACGCGGATCCAGGGACAGGAACTGCATGAACATCACTGATGATCATTTCCGGATTTCCATGGAAGACCGGATTCTGGTCCAGGTTCCGGGCCAGGGTTGAACTGTTTGCCGCATCAAACCATGCAAGGGCGGTCAGGATTTTACCGGGGTCGGATGATGCGTTAAAGACATCCAGAGCGGTCATGAGTCCCTGGGTAAATATGGAATATGGTTCATCGCTGTAGCTGTAGGATTCTTGATTTTCAGCACCGGATCCCATGAAAACAATATGGGGGACGCTGTTCACATCTCCGGCGCCGCCGACAAATCCTCCGGCATAACAGGTGTCAAGCACTAAAATGATATGAATATCTTTGTCAGAAATCGGTTGAAACGCTGCTGCAAGACCATCATCGGTTAAGGGATACATATCATTGCGCAGACCGATGGTTTCATCCCAGGTATTCAGCGCGGTGGCACCGGGTATAGATTCATCATTGTCAACGTCAGAGACAAAACTGCCATGGCCTGAGTAATACCAGAACAGGCTGTCACCGGGCAGCATGCAGCTGGCAAGGGTGGAAATACTGTCTGTGATCTTTGGACCTGACAGGTCTGTGCCGATAAAATGGTTATCTGAAATATCATCCCACCCAGGTGTCTTGCGCAATATATTGTA
>JAABSK010000445.1 GCA_011390435.1 Desulfobacteraceae bacterium
CAGGCCCCTCCGGGTCCGGCTGGCAGTCCTTCGGCTACTTTTACAGCGGTTTTTTCCTGTTCCGGGTCCACAATGGGGTGAAGCATCTCATCAAGGGTTTTGGGGTTCAGGCGGCAGACCATGGTCTTTTCATCTATCATGCCTTGTTCATACATGTCCATTGCCATGTTCAATGCAGCAGTGGCGGTCCGTTTGCCCACCCGACATTGGAGCATATACAGCCTGCCTTCCTGGATAGTGAATTCAATATCCTGCATATCCTTGTAATGTGCCTCCAGTTTGTTCCGAATATCATACAACTGGCTATAGAGTTCCGGCATGGCCTCTTCTAAGGATACAAGGTGCTGATTCTGCATGTTTTTTGTATCGGTGTTCAGGGGATTAGGGGTACGGATGCCGGCTACCACATCTTCGCCCTGGGCATTCACCAGCCATTCACCGAAAAATACGTTCTTTCCTGTGGCAGGATCACGGGTAAATGCCACGCCTGTGGCAGAGGTGTTTCCCATATTCCCGAACACCATACTCTGGACATTCACGGCTGTTCCCCAGGAGTCAGGGATATGTTCAATACGCCGGTAGGAAACCGCGCGTTTTCCATTCCAGCTCTTGAATACCGCCCCTATTGCCCCCAAGAGCTGTGCATGGGGATCATCGGGAAAATCTTTTTTCAGATACTGGTGTATCTTTTTTTTGAACCTGTCGCACAGGGCCTTCATGTCATGGGTGGAAATGTCGGTATCGTTTTCATATCCTTTGTCGTTTTTCAGGTTGTTCATCATCATTTCCAGATTCAGGCGGATACCCATGCCGTCTTCAGGCAAAACCTGTTCTGCTTTTTCCATGACTACATCTGAGTACATCATGATCAAACGGCGGTATGCATCATACACAAACCATTCGTTACCAGTTTTTTTCACAAGGCCGGGAATGGTTTCCGTGCACAGCCCTACATTGAGAATGGTTTCCATCATGCCAGGCATGGAGCTTCTGGCCCCGGACCGGCAAGACACCAGAAGGGGTGAGTTGGGATCACCAAATACCATTCCCATCTGACTTTCCACATTGGCCATGGCTGTATTGATCTGCTGTTTAAGGTCAGGGGGAAACTGGCCTCCCCGTTCAAAATAGTGGTTGCAGCATTCTGTGGAAATGGTGAATCCTGGAGGTACGGGAAGGCCCATGCGCGCCATTTCAGCAAGATTGGCACCTTTGCCGCCCAGAAGGTTTTTCAAGGATACATCCCCATCTGTTTTTTTCGGGCTGAATTCATAGATATATCTGGTCATGATTGCCTCTGTATGATTTAATGAAAAACTTATAAAATTTTTAGTTTCTTTAAATATCCTTTGAGGGCATACCCGGTGAAAATCCTTGGGCCGCCCAAGGCCGTTAATGAAATTGCCATGTTTACATTGTTACTATGCAAGATTGAAAATCCAAGTCAAGCAAAATCTGATGTTTATAAATTCTGGCACAAATGATATGTAATATCTTATTCAAAAAAAATAAACACCCAGTCGGAACAGATACCATATGTTGACCATTGAATCCATTTGCAAGGGGTTTGGTGACCAGACCCTGTTTGATGATGCCAGTCTGCAGATAAACCCTGGTGAACGGGTGGGACTTGTGGGCAGGAACGGGCACGGAAAAACCACCCTGCTGAATATTATCGCAGGTTATGATCACCCGGATGGGGGCAGAATAAACTGCCCTGCCGGATACCGTATCGGCATGTTGTCCCAGAAAATTGTGTTTTCAGAAAATACTGTTCGTCAAGAAGCCATGACAGGGCTGCCTGACCATGAAAGAGAACATTATTGGAAGGCGGAAAAAGTGCTGGCTGGCTTAGGGTTTTCCCCAGTGGATATGGACAGGAATCCTGCTGTTTTTTCCGGTGGTTTCCAGGTCAGGCTAAACCTGGCAAAGGTTATGGTGTCTGAACCGGATCTGCTTATTCTGGACGAGCCCACCAATTACTTGGATATCACCTCGATTCGTTGGATCTCCCAGTTTCTGACATCCTGGCCCAGAGAGGTTCTTCTGGTAACCCATGACCGGGGATTCATGGATAATGTGGTCACCCATATTGCCGGTATCCTTCGCCATAAAATCAGAAAAATCCCGGGAGATACTGCAAAATACTATGACCAGGTGACCCAGGATGAGGCGGTCTATGAAAAAACCAGAATGAATGAGGAAAAACGCAAAAAAGAGATTGAAACTTTTATAACGAGATTCCGTGCCAAGGCCCGGTTGGCAAACATGGTACAGTCCAGAATAAAAACCCTTGAAAAACAGGAATCAAAAGAAAAACTATCACAGTCCAAAATTATGGATTTTTCTTTTAACTATCTGCCCTTTAAAGGCAAACAGATGCTCACTGCCGAAAAAATGTGTTTTGGCTATGAACCGGAAAAACCGCTGATCACTGATTTTTCCATAACAGTCCAACCAGGGGACAGAATCGCAGTCATCGGCCAGAACGGTAAAGGTAAGACCACCCTGGTCAAGCTGCTAACTGGCAGACTTACTCCTGAATCCGGCAGTGTCACTTTCAACCCGGGGGTTGTCCCCGGATATTTCGAACAGACCAATATACTCACCCTGAATGAAGTGCATACCATTGAAGAGGAACTGATGGATGCCCATCCGGATTTTGATCGCCAGGCTGCCAGAAATATCTGTGGGGCCATGATGTTTGAAAA
>JAABSK010000446.1 GCA_011390435.1 Desulfobacteraceae bacterium
TATTCTGTCTTTGCTCATCCTGTTCATGACCACGGGCCGGAATTTTGCATGGAATTCAATGCCAGCCCTCGCGCTTGCCCTGGCAACCCTTACCTTTGCCGTTGCCTTCTACCGGTCCGAAAAAAAAGCCGCTGACCCTATCCTTGACTTTAGTTTTTTTAAATACAACGGCTTTGCCTATGGCAATCTGGCTGCATTTTTAAGCAGCTTTTCAATATTTTCCTTATTTGCATATGTCCCGCTTTATCTGCAGGGAGCGCTTGAACAGACTCCGATGCAGGTAGGGATGGCCATGCTGTCACTAAGTCTTGGGTGGTCGATAGGCTCCCTGATCCTGGGCAGGATCATGTCCCGCATCGGCGAAAAAACCGCAGCACTGACAGGGGCGTTCCTGATGCTTTCAGGATGTCTGTCAACACTCTTTTTTACGACACATACCTCCATTTTCCAAAGTTTTATCACCTTCCAGGTGATTGGTCTGGGAATGGGATTTATCACACTTTCCACGCTGCTGGTGGTCCAGGCAAGCCTCTCAAGACAAAATTTAGGGGTCGCCACTTCCTTTCATCAGTTTTCCAGGACACTGGGGGGCACCATTGGTGTCGGCATCAGCGGCGGTGTGGTCACTTCAACACTTTTAAACCGGCTGGAAACGGCTGCCCGGGATCTGGATCCGCAGATTCTGGCCCAACTGCGTGAAAGCGTGGAAATTCTTTTCAAACCTGAATTTATGGACATGATTCCCCATGGCGCAAAAGCAGCTCTCCATGAAGCGGTTCTCAAAGGGGTATCATCGGTTTTTTTGATCGTATGCGTTGCCTCTGCCGCCGGATTGTTATGCTGCTGGTTTCTCCCCGGAAAGGCCGTTCGAAGGTGATGCGGTTCATAATGAACATCTCCTTTCGAAAAAATTATTAGAATTATGTTAGGATTATATAAGGAAGTTGCGATATTTTACAAATTCATTTATGATACGCCGACATGTTTAAAGCAGGCCCATCATCCGAATATGGTGGGATTTAATATTTTTTAACAAAAACACAAGATCTGTTAAATATCAGGATTGGTTTGTAAAATGAGTATTGAATTTTATCTTATTGCAGTCTCTATCTTACTGGGATTTGCTGTTTTTGATCTGATCGTCGGTGTGACCAATGATGCGGTCAATTTTCTGAATTCTTCCATTGGTTCAAAAGTCGCTCCGTTCAAGGTTATCATGATCGTTGCCAGCTTGGGCATTCTCGCAGGCGTGACCTTTTCAGGCGGCATGATGGAAGTTGCCCGAAAAGGAATATTTCACCCCCAGTTCTTCACCATGCCCGACCTCATGATCATTTTTTTAGCGGTGATGATGACCGATATCCTGCTCCTGGATCTTTTCAACTCCCATGGATTACCGACCTCAACCACCGTATCGATTGTTTTCGAACTCCTTGGCGCCGCAGTGGCAGTCTCTTTGATTAAAACCCTTTCTGATACCGGCAACGGGATGACACTCCTGGAATATATCAATACCGGCAAGGCATTGGCTATTATTTTCGGAATTCTGCTGTCCATTGTTGTGGCTTTTTTTTCCGGGGCAATTGTGCAATTTCTATCCCGTCTGATTTTTACGTTTGATTATAAACCCCGGCTGAAAAAATACGGCGCGGTCTGGGGGGGCGTGGCCATGACGACCATCACTTTTTTTATTCTGATCAAAGGCGCCAAAGGTGCCACATTCATGACGACTGAAACCGTTTTATGGATCAATTCCCACAGCCTTTTTATCATGTTCTGTATTTTTATTGTCTCTGCTGTTTTATTCCAGATGCTGCTGATGTTTTTCCAGGCAAACATTCTCAAACCCATCATTTTAGTCGGTACATTTGCCCTGGCCATGGCGTTTGCCGCCAATGACCTTGTTAATTTTATCGGTGTTCCCATGGCTGGAATGCAGGCATACAAAACCGCGATTGCATCATCAGACCCCCTGGGTATCTCCATGGCGGCACTGAGCAAAACCGTCAAACCACACACACTTTTGATGCTGCTGGCCGGATTTATCATGGTGGTGACCCTGTGGTTATCCAAAAAAGCCAAAACCGTTACAGAGACAGAAATCAGCCTGGGCAAGCAGGACGAGGGCAGCGAACGATTTGAATCCATCTGGCTGTCCCGGCGGATCGTCAACATGATGGACACTGTTTTCGCCTCTGCAAAACAGATCGTCCCGTTCAATGTCCGGCAGGCCATTGCCAAACGAATTGAACCGGTCAGGCATTCGAAAGATGAAAATGACGGAATTGAAAAGCCCTCGTTTGATCTGATACGGGCATCTGTAAATCTCATGGTGGCCAGTGCGGTGGTTTCCCTGGCCACGTCATTCAAGCTTCCCCTTTCAACCACCTATGTCACCTTCATGGTGGCCATGGGTAGCTCTTTTTCCGATCAGGCATGGGGCAGGGAAAGTGCGGTTTACCGTGTCACAGGGGTGTTAACCGTTATCGGCGGATGGTTTATGACGGCATTTATCGCCTTTCTGGTTTCGTTTATTTTTGCATTAATTATCTTTCATTTCCCGGTTGCAGGACTGATTGCATTGATTCTCTTTGCCGGCTTTTTGATCCGGAAAAATCATGTCAGGCACCGGATCCTTGAAAATGAAAAAAAAGAAATCAATATCTTTACCATGAAAAAGGTGGACAATTTTCAGGAAGCCTC
>JAABSK010000447.1 GCA_011390435.1 Desulfobacteraceae bacterium
GGTGTCGCAAAACTGTCCGGATCTGGAAATCATTGTCTCAGACAACTGCAGCATGGATCATACCAAAGATGTGGTCCTTGGGTTTGATGATCCCAGAATTGTATACAAACGAACGGACAAAAGACTTGGAATGGCATCAAACTGGGAGCATGGACTGTCGCTTGTTACCGGAGAATATGTCATGTTTCTGGGCGATGATGATGGATTGCTGCCAAATGCCTGTAATGATGTAAGTGCGCTGCTGAATTTTTTTGATACAAATGCCTTGATCTGGCTGAAACCAGATTATAACTGGCCGGGGGCTGTCTGTGAAAATCAGCTGACCCTCCAGATTCAAAACCATCTGATGGAGATGCACAGCAACACCTTGTTAAAGGCCCTTGCTATGGGCTTTATCAGCTACAACCGGTTGCCTGGCTTATATTCCGGTTTTGTCTCCACATCCAGCATTCAAAGCATCAAAAAACATTCAGGCCGGTTTTTTGGGTCAATCACACCGGATGTCTATTCAGGTATTGTGCTGGCCGGGCAAATGGAATCATATTATTACTCCACAAGACCCTTCAGCGTGAATGGGGGGTCTGTTCACAGCAATGGGCAGGCCAGTGCCGCCAACAGCGATGCGGCAAGGGTGTTTCTATCCGAGGCGGATCTGCCGGTGCACAAAAAAATTTTTCCTGTTCCCGGATCCATCATGTCCTGTGTGGCAGAAGCATTCCTTCAGGCCCAGGACCGATCTTTTACCAATGGAATACGATTGAATGAAAACAGATATTTTTCGATCATTTTCAATGAACTTGCAGGGAAACCTCGGCCGGTTGCCATTGATGGGATGCGGCAACTTGCCCAATGTGATCTGCCACGAAAAATTCAGAACAAAATTCAAGAATTTTTAAAGAATCCCGAAGCATTTTCTTTTCACATGAGCCCGCCGGTGCAAAAGAAAGACAATTTTTTGTCCATCAATGCACACGATTTTGGGGTGCAGGACGTGTATGGCGCATGCAGCCTGGCAGGCGGATTATTAGGAAAATATTCAAAACCGGTCCGGATGAAAAAGGCAGATGCAAAAAGGCTGGTGTTCACCAAAGTTTATGGCACTTTAAAAAAGAGACTGGATACCTGGGAGCTGCCGTTTTGAAACAAGGGACAACAGGCTGCTTACGAATGATAAAAAAACAATTGATACGGCTTTACTGGATTCTTTCAACGCAAGGGGGATTTGATGTCCGCATACTGTTGCGCTCCCTGCGTGGGATTTTCCGGTTTGTGAGTGACTGGAAATCATTTACAAAAAACTATTCAGGAAAATGGATCTTCAGGCCCTGCCTGCAGGACTGGTATGACGAAGGGGGAACTACCCGTAACGAATATTTTCAGCAGGACCTGCTGGTGGCAAGGATGATCCATGCTGCAAATCCACAAAAGCATGTGGATGTCGGATCCCGGGTGGATGGATTTGTCGCCCATGTTGCATCGTTCAGAGAAATTGAGGTGATCGATGTCAGGAATACCACTGCCACTATCCCCGGTATTGTATTCAGGCAGGCGGATATGATGTCTCCGGTTCAGGACATGTCGGAATATTGTGATTCTCTTTCCTGCCTGCATGCATTGGAGCACTTTGGCCTGGGCCGTTATGGTGACCCGATAGATCCTGAAGGATATCAGCGGGGTTTTGCCAACATGGTGCGGCTGCTCAAACCAGCCGGTAAATTTTATCTTTCGGTTCCCATTGGTCTGGAGCGGGTTGAGTTCAATGCCAATCGTGTTTTTGACCCCCGAACGGTGGTTCATATGGGTCGATCTTCCAGGTTGATGCTGGAGAAGATGTTTGTGGTCAATCCGGATGGATTGGTCATCCATGTTGATAAGACTCCACAGACCCTTTCACGGCTGGCTGATTATAATTATCGCCTCGGTATTTTTATTTTCAGGAAAGACCATGCTCTGAAAAAAACAACAAAACATGTCAGAAATCAGTAATTATTCAGATTTTTCATATAAAAAGCCGGGAATGAGGTGAACAGGGTTGCTTAAAAAAAATATCAATGAATTCAATCGCCAGGCCTGGCTGAAAGAAAAACTTACAAACCTTCCCCAGGGGTGGCGGATTCTGGATGCAGGGGCCGGAGAGGGTCTCAATAAGAAATATTGCAGCCATCTGCAGTATGTGTCACAGGATTTTTGCCAGTACGAAGGCAGTGGCGGATCTCATGAAGGATTGCATCCCCAGGGATGGGATACTCACAAGATTGACATTGTCAGTGATATTACCGACATTCCTGAACCGGATGGAAGTTTTGATGCAATTTTATGCAGTGAAGTGCTGGAACATGTGCCTGAGCCCGACCGTGCCCTGAATGAATTCGAGAGACTGCTCAAACCGGGAGGAGTTTTGATCTTGACGGCCCCGTTCGGATCAAATGTTCACATGGCCCCGTATCATTTTTGCAGTGGGTTTTCAAGATACTGGTATGAATACCATCTGAAGCGTCTGGGGTTTGATAAACAGGAGTTGGTACCCAATGGTGACTGGCACGCTCTTTTGACTCAGGAAGTCCTGCGACTTGGCGGTGTGGAACGACGTCGTGGCAAATGGTACTGGCCCCTGGCTTATGCTGCCGGAATTCCGGTGGTGTTGTATTTGATTTTTTTGGGCTCTCATGGCACAGACGATCTGGCATGTTTCGGCTG
>JAABSK010000448.1 GCA_011390435.1 Desulfobacteraceae bacterium
CTGTCCGTTCAGCAATCAGGTCGGACAGCTGGGCCACGGGGGTGATGGGTTTGGTTTCATCGATGCCCAGGGCCGCAGCCAGATTGGCCACGGGGTCCGCGTCAATGGCGATCACAGACCGGTCTTTGTCCAGTGCGGCAATGGTTCGGGCGATCAGGCCGGTGATCGTGGTTTTGCCCACCCCGCCTTTGCCGCCGAATGCCAGTTTTAAACTCATGGAAACAGTGCTCCTGTGATTTTAGTTTAACGGTTTGAGAATCTGTCCGGTTTCATCCAGCAGAAACACCTGATGCCCCTCTTTTTCAGCTGTTGCCAGCACATCGTCCTCAATCATGGCGTGGATGTCGTATTTTTCTTTAAACAAATCCTTGGGCAGCATTTGAAAGCATTTTTGGGCATCCTGTTTGGTCTTGAAAGCCGGGAGAAATTTTTCCCTGGTTTTTTCATCGCTGAATCCCAGTAATTTTTCGGATGCCGTCTCGGGATTTTGAATAATCACGTAATACCAGTTGTCTTCAATATTTGTATTATCCATGCTATCAGTCCGTTTTTTTAAGGGGTTATATATATTTTGAATATAAGGGTGAATTGCACAAAATAAAGAGAAGAAAAACAAAGATAATCGCTGGGAATGTGTCATCTTTTTACATTAATCAGTCGGCAAGGCGTTTGTATCTGCCAGAGATCTCACTGCCGCACGGATGTCATGACCGGTAGGGGTCTGGTGCAGGCGCAGGCCGAACTGCGGTACCACGGCCAGCACATGATCGAAAATATCGCTTTGAATTCCTTCATATTCGGACCAGACCGTGGTGCCGGCAAAGGCATAGATCTGGATCGGAAGCCCGTTGCTGTCCGGTTCGAGCTGCCGCACCATCAGAGTCATGTGCGGGTGAATCCCGGGATGGTTACGCAGATACTGGTTCAGATAGGCCCGGAAGGTCCCCAGGTTGGTCAGTCGGCGGCCGTTGATAGGGCAGGTCAAATCCTGCTCGGCATTGTAGCGGTTGATTTCATCCAGCCGGGTATCGATGTAATCGGTCAACAGGGCGGCTTTTCGAAGCGATTCAATCTGAGTTTCAGAAAGAAAATGCACACTGGTTGCATCGATGCGGATACTGCGCATGATCCGCCGGCCTCCGGATTCCTGCATTCCCCGCCAGTTTTTGAAAGAATCGGCAATCAACGCATACGTGGGAATGGTGGTGATAGTCTTATCCCAGTTCTGCACCTTGACCGATGTCAATGTGACATCGATGACATCCCCGTCCGCACCGTATTTCGGCATTTCCAGCCAGTCGCCTACACTGAGCATGCGGTTGGCGGACAACTGGATGCCGCCCACCAGTCCCATGATGGGGTCTTTGAATATCAGCATCAGCACAGCGGTCATGGCACCCAGCCCGCTGAACAGAATAACGGGGGATTTGCCGATGATGGTGGATATTCCGAATACTATTGCCATGATTGCGGTAATGAGTTTGATGCTCTGAAAAATACCCCGTAAAGGCAATTCACGTAAGGACCGGTTTTGGCGGGATATATCCAGCAGGGCATCTAAAATGGCATATACCGTCAACAAGCTGAATAAAATGATCCACAGCCGGGTCACCATGGAAATGATTGCAAGTGACAGTGTTTCCGGATCCAGCCATAATTTTGCCTGAAGCTGAATTAAAATGGCCTGTATGGTAAACGCCGCCCGTTGAAACAACGGTCCGTCATGCAGGGCGGTTTTCCAGATTTTCTGTGATTTTTTGGCACCGCGTTCCAGAAACACCCGAACCCCTTTGTGTAAAACAAGATGGGTGATAATGGCAATGACCAGAATCATTCCCAGTGCAATGCCCACAGAAATCAACGGTGTGGGCTTGATATTGAAACTGTGTAAAACCGCTTCAGTTCCTTTGGGCAAAGATGCGAGCCATTCATTGAAATTTTCCGGATTCATAAGTCAAATCAGTCTGACCGGGGCTGAGCACGGTCTGCTTAAAAAATTAGAAAGCCCCTGAACTGTAACGGTACAGGGGCCTTTGAAACGAAACGGATCAGATACCGGCTATATTTCAAGCCATGAATCTGAATAAAGGGTCTCGCCCATGATCACTTTATAGGTTTTGGCGTAATCTGCCATCTCCTTGTCAAGGCCGGATATATCCGGCACATTGCCGTCCATCATGCCCCAGATCAGGTCCACGATATCCTGGCGCTGGCCTTTGGCAATGGCGGTGAGCTGTTTGTCCAGAGGATCGGAAATAACAGCTTTCATGCCGTATTTCCAGAGCATGACCATATAGGTCTGGTTTAAAATCGGCCGCAGGTGTTCCGGGGGCCCATTGGAAATGTTGGATAGACCGCAGGTGGACTTGGCACCCGGTGCGATCTCATCGATCATCATCTGGAAGTTGAGCAGACTCATGAGCTGCTGCTGCTGGATATTCACCGGTGTGACAATGCCGTCCACCCAGATTTTTTCATTGGGGATACCGGCTTCATTGGCAAAATAGATCAGTTCCACAGCAAGGGCGGCCCGCTCGTTTTCATCCCTGGGCAGACCATCGGGTCCCCACATCAGGGCCACAAAATCCGCTTCATACTGGGCAGCCAGGGGTACCATTTTTTCATACCGTTCCGGCCGGGCCATGATGGAGTTGATGATATGGGGGGCATCGGCCGGTTTGCACACCT
>JAABSK010000449.1 GCA_011390435.1 Desulfobacteraceae bacterium
TGTGACCTGCATTATCTTCAGAATAAAATGGTACAGACAGGCCATATTGACGGTTCAGAGGAGTTGACCCAGGAAAAACTTATTGGGCTGATATCCAAAAAGGTTAAAGAAATTGATTTTTCCCTGGCAAAAAATGATGTTGAACCCTTTTTAAAAACGTCAAGGCAGAAAGATGAACTGAACCTTTGGTCTGATACATTTTTCAGTGATTATCTGATCCGGGAAATAAGCGTTTTGCCGAAATGCCCCCCGCTGTCTGTCAAGGGTTAGCCACATTTTTTGATTAAAAGTTCTATCAGTTTCTGCCCTTTTCAGCTCCGGAACAGCGGCCTTGCTTCGCTTCAAAAAAAATGCTAAGAGAAGCGGTTTCAATCAAGATCCCGAGGATACGCTGTGAACCGATCAAATCCCTTGTTTCCCTATGTCTGCCTGATCATCGCCATGGTGCTGTGGGCATCCACCTTTGTAGCCCTGAAGCTGGCCTTCAGGATCTATGACCCCATGGTGGTCATTTTCGGAAGAATGGCTGTGGCCAGCCTTTGCGCCGTCTTTTTCCCCTTTGTCTTCAAAAACATTCAATTCCGCGCCAAAGACCTGAAACTGATTGTGATCATGGTGGTTTGCGAGCCCTGCCTGTATTTTGTTTTTGAAGCCAATGCCCTGGTGTATACATCTGCTGCCCAGGCCGGCATGATCACCAGCATGCTGCCGCTGATGGTGGCCATCAGCGCCTGGCTGATTTTAAAAGAGCAGTTGACTGCCAAAACCCTTCTCGGATTTGTCATTGCGGTCATTGGTGCCCTGTGGCTCAGCATGGCATCCGGCGTGTCAGAACACAGTCCAAACCCCTTGCTGGGCAATTTCCTGGAATTTATGGCCATGGTCTGTGCAGCCTGCTATACCCTCTGCATGAAAAAACTCACCCGCCAGTACAGCCCCCTTTTTCTTACCTTTGTCCAGGCCTTTGCCGGTGCGGTCTTCTTTTTTCCGGTCCTGTTTCTGCCGAGCACCCAGTTACCGGTCCAGGTGGAACCACTCCCAATTGCCGCCATTCTCTATCTGGGAAGTGCGGTCACGCTGGGGGCCTACGGGTGCTATAATTACGGAGTGAGCAAGATTCCGGCCAGTCAGGCCACGGCATTTATCAACCTGATACCGGTATTCAGCATCATCATGAGCGCAGTGGTGATCGGTGAACAGTTTTCTGCTGTGCAATACCTGGCATCGGTACTGGTATTTGCCGGTGTCTTTCTGAGCCAGAGCCGGACCAGCAGCCAGACACCGATCCCGTCATGACCCCGCTTCTGACCGTTTCTCGTCCAGGAAGGACCGGGTACTGTTTTTACAAACTGCATTCATTCGCATATTGATTTTTTCATTCAAAAACGGTAGCGTGTCGCATCACAGTTGTGAATTGATGGACCAAAAACTGATTTCCAAAGGAAAAACAGAGTGAACCAATCAGCGTTGCCTGTCTGGCGGATTTTTTACCTGAAATGGCGTACTTTGGCAGCCGTTCTCTTCTGTCTGTTCGGTCTCTTTGGCTTTTCCGGCTGTTCACTCATGGTCTCTTCAGCCACATCCGGCATGATGGATCATCTATCAAAAACCATCCTGAACAATGATGATCTTGCCATGGTGGAAGCGGGTGCGCCTGCATATCTTCTGATGATCGACAGCCTGGTTCACCAGGCCCCTGACGACAGCCATCTGCTGGCCACCGCAGCCACACTCTACAGTGCCTATGCCGATCTCTTTATCACCGACCCGGACCGGTCAAAGAAAATCTCCACAAAAGCATTGAACTACGCGGTTCAGGCCATGTGCCATACCCGGGCGGATGCCTGCGATCTCAGGACGCTGCCGTTTGAATCTTTTGAGGGTATTGTGGCAGACATGACCCATGACCAGGTTCCGGTGCTGTTCACACTCGGAACCGCCTGGGCCGGATGGATCGTGGCCCACAGAAGCGATTTCAACGCCATTGCCGAGATGGCGCGGGTTGAACGGATCATGCAGCGGGTAACCGAGCTGGATAAAACCCATAATGATGGGGCCGCCTATGTGTATCTGGGCACCATGGCCACCCTGCTGCCGCCGGCACTGGGCGGCAGGGCAGCGCTGGGAAAACAGTACTTTGAGACTGCGCTGGAGATTTCCCGGGAAAAAAACCTCATGGTAAAGGTCTTGTATGCAAAATTTTACGCCCGGATGATGTTTGACAGACCCCTTCATGACCGGCTGTTGAATGAGGTGCTGACGGCAGACCCACAGGTTCCTGGATACACCCTGGTCAACACCGATGCCATGGAGCAGGCCAGACAGCTGCTGGCCGGTTCAGATGATTATTTTTAACCCAAGACACTACCGGAGATACGTATGATCGCTTCTTTTTTCAGACCTGTTATCTGGGCACTGATTCTGATTTTATCTGCCCAGACCGGCTCTGCCCTCACGCTGAAAATCGCCACCCTCTCGCCGGAAGGCTCCATGTGGATGGAAAAAATGCGCCAGGGTGCAAAACAGGTTGCCCAGGCAACCGACAACCGGGTGACCTTCAAGTTCTATCCCGGCGGGGTGATGGGCAATGACAAGGCAGTGCTCAGAAAAATCCGCATTGGCCAGCTCCATGGGGGAGCGGTTGTGGGCGGCACCCTTTCCGCCTTTTTCCCGGCCAACCAGATC
>JAABSK010000450.1 GCA_011390435.1 Desulfobacteraceae bacterium
ACTGATGGCCGCAAGGCTGATCACAAAAGAAACTGCCCAGGATCTGTTGAAAAAAGAAAAACAGGTCAGGGCACTGATTTTGAAACAAAAGGTTTCAAAAAACCGCAGGGATCAGGGGATTGCTGGAAGCGCGGCTTCGTCTGTTTCATTTATTGATGTGGTGGTGTTTTTGAAAATTGAGCGTCATGACCAGCCGTTGAAAATTATTGATGAGGATCTGATTTACCAGACACTGGCCGTTGCCTGGAAGATTCCGTACCAGAAAATTGATCCGTTAAAGCTGGAACTGAACCTTGTCACTGGAACCATTTCAAAGTCTTTTGCGGCAAAGCACCTTTTACTGCCATTGAAAATCGAGGAGGGAAAACTCATTGTTGCCACACCTGACCCGTTCAATCTCGAGGCGATCAAAGATGTTGAAATGGTGGCTAAATTAAAGGTAAAACCTGTTGTCAGCGCACGGTCAGATGTTGAAAAGCTGATTGATGAATTTTTCGGGTTCAGGTATTCCATCTCAGCTGCGGAAGATCTGTTTTCCACCGGTGGTGTTGATCTTGGCAACCTGGAACAGTTTGTCAGCCTGAAGTCCCTGGATGAACTGCCCGCAACCGATCAGCACATTGTCAATGCAGTCAATCACCTGTTTACCTATGCGTTTGATCAGAAGGCCAGCGATATTCACATTGAGCCCAAACGTGATATCTGCCTGGTCAGGATGCGGATTGACGGGGTGCTGCACACGGTTTACAAATTACCCAAAAAACTCCACAATGCTGTCGTCAGCCGGATTAAAACCCTTTCCCGGCTGGATATGGCAGAAAAACGACGTCCGCAGGACGGCCGGATCAAGATGGAAAAAACAGATGCCGAGGTGGAAATCCGGGTGTCCACCATTCCGGTGGCGTTTGGTGAAAAAGTTGTTCTCAGGATCATGGACCCGGATATCCTTTTTCAGGATCTGGAAATGCTGGGGTTTTTTCCGGAGGACTTTGAGCGCTACAAAAAACTGATCACCATGCCGTTCGGGATTGTTCTGGTCACAGGCCCCACTGGATCAGGAAAGTCAACCACGCTCTATTCCAGCCTGCGGATGCTCTCTTCTCCGGAGGTGAACATCACCACCATTGAAGATCCCATTGAAATGATTCATGAAGAATTCAATCAGATTGCGGTTCAGCCGGCCATTGATGTTACTTTTGACATGGTTTTGCGTAATATTCTGCGCCAGGACCCGGATGTGATCATGGTCGGTGAAATCCGGGATCTTGAAACGGCACAGGCAGCTGTTCAGGCGGCGTTGACCGGTCACCTGGTGCTGTCAACCCTTCACACCAATGATGCGCCATCCACCATTTTTCGGCTGCTGGATCTGGGGATTCCGCCATACCTGATTCATTCTGCCCTTGTCGGGATTGTGGCCCAGCGGCTGGTCAGAAAAATCTGTCCCTATTGTGCCCAGGAGTTTGAGATGGCAGCGCAGGAACTGGCAGAACTGGGGTTGAAAGTGACTGCCAACGGCCCGATTCGGCTGAAGCATGGGAAAGGGTGCAGCAAATGCAGAAATACCGGTTACAAGGGACGCACCGGTATTTATGAAATCATGCCCTATTCTGATGCGCTCAAATCCCTGACATCTTCAGAATCCAGTCTTGGCCGGATGCGGAAAAAAGCCATTGAAGAAGGTCTGGTACTGCTGCGCCAGAGCGGGATCAAAAAGATGCTCAACGGGCAGACAACATACCAGGAAATCCTGAGGGTTACCTGGGACCAGAGCTGACCCTTGGCGCACTCCGGTTTTAATTGACAATATCATCCGGGTGAATGGGATATTTGGATGACAGGATCATTACGGTGGCTGAAATATCTTCGGTGTGGAGAACAATCAGTTTTCCGGATTCCAGATCATCCAGCTGCACTGAATTACTGTCCGGAGTTTTTGGCCACAGAGAGTTGTCCTTGACGCTGTTCCTGCGTTTGACAGAATAGACTTCACCGGGTTTTACACTGTCACGGCCCTTGTTGATAAATGCGATGATGTAATCATTGATCATCAGGTGATCTTCTTCAGAGCAGATGATTCGGGCATCAATGGGGCGGGGGGCATTGTTCACCGTCAGTTGCCGGTCCCGTTCATAAAATTCCATAATCATGTCATCTTTATATGCCGGTTGAAATGAATCTGTGATCAGAGCCGTGGCATGATCACCCTTGTGTTCTTGTATTTTGATATGGGCTTTTATCACATGTCTGATGCCGGAGAACCTTTTACCGCCAATGGTTTCACTTGTTTTTTTTGTACTGAAAATATGATAGGTTTTTCCCGGAACAAGGGTGCCGGTTCCAGACGGCTTGATAAAAATGATATTTCCCTTGGACATCATCAAGTTGTCGTCCATTGCTTTGATAATGCGGCCAAGCGATGGTTGCTGGCTGGATCTTAAAAATCCGATATGGTCCATTCCGGCATATGAGAAATCAGCACGGATGGGTTCGGGTGTTTCTTCTGGCTGGGCTTTTTGAACATCAACAACTTTAGGGGGCAGCATGGGACGGTTCTTGAGGAAAATCCGGATTTTTTTGCCAGGGTAAATCCAGTGGGGGTTTTTGATCTCATCGTTCATTTCCCATAATCCAGGCCAGTCCCATTCGGAATTGTAAAATTTCTGGGACAAATCCCACAGGGT
>JAABSK010000451.1 GCA_011390435.1 Desulfobacteraceae bacterium
GCCGATGCCGGTGTCTGACACCTGTAGTTTGAGGTGCGGACCCGGGGATGTGACCTTTCCTATTTTTTCAGGAGACGGGGGAAGAGGTACTTCCTCAAGAGACACCCCCAAAATACTGTTTCGTTTGTCTTTCATCGCCTGGACCGCGTTGGTGCACAAGTTCATGACCACCTGGTGGATTTGGGTGGCATCCCCCTTGATCACCGAAGAGCAGGCAAGGTCTTCCACAATTTTGATGGTTTTGGGAAAAGATGCCTGAAGCAGCTTCAACACCTCTTTGACAATGATATTCACCTGGACCGGTATGGGTTTCACCTCTGTCTGGCGGCTGAATGCCAGAATCTGCTGGATCAGATCCCTGGCCCGGTTGGATGCTGACAGAATTTTGGTCAGATTGGCATATTGTCTGGACAGGTTATCGCTGTCCATCCTGGCCAGTTCCGTATACCCCATGATGGCACTTAAAATATTGTTGAAATCATGGGCAATACCGCCTGCCAGGGTGCCGATGGCCTGAAGTCTTGCGGATTCCGCCATCTGCTGCTCGATCATTTTCTCTCTTTCAAGCCGGTTTTTCATGGAATTGAACAACATGGCATTTTCAATGGCAATGGCGGCATGGTGGGAAAAAACGCTCAAAATCAATGCATCATCCTCTGTAAAACAGGAATCGTCTTTTTTGTTCATGACCTCCAGTACCCCGATGAGCTTGCGCTTGGACTTCATCGGCACACATAGAATCGACTGGGTCTCCATGCCGGTTATTTCATCGATATTCGGATAAAACCGGTTATCTTTCCGGGTGTCGGGTACCAGAAGGTAGGTCTGGTTTTTCGCCACCCAGCCGGCCACCCCGGCACCGGGAGGAATGCGGTAATCTTTGAGATGGTCCGCATTGGGGCCGGTGGGAATGCTGAACACCAGTTCCCCGGTTTTTTCATCCAGCAGCATCAAGGTGGATGCCATTGCATCGGTAACAATGTTGGCATATTTCATGATCAGGTTCAACACCTCTTCCAGGTCGATGGTGGAATTGATCACAAACCCGACCTGGAGGGCCTTGGCCAGTTTTTCCCTGCTCAGACGGCTCAGGTTTTCAATCTGCCGGTTTTGGATCTGCAAAGCCGGAATCAGCTGTTCTTCTGTGATATACCCGAACTGGACCAGAATCTGCCCCAGTTTGGGCGGCAGCAAATATTTTTTCCGGTTCCCCGAAACCAGTTCCGTTCGGTCTATGTCCACTTGAAAGACGTCTTCACAAAATATCTGCTGGGTCTGGAGCGCTTCTTCCAGTTGGGCCTTGGAAATGGTTCCCATACCCACCAGAAGATCCCCCAGGAGATGAGAATGAATGTTCACACCGATATCCTTTGTCTTAAATGAGACCCAAGTTCCACATTTTGCCGGATTCACCATACCATGAAAAAAACGCAGGGAACAGGCCCATATGGAAGATTTTCGCCTTTTTCATGGCGGATTTTCCTATACTTCCGGTCGCAGGTACCGGATAAATCCGGCAAAAACTCCGGGAAACCGCATTATCCATTCTGAGGTGATGAAGACTGCACGCATCTGGCAAGCGCTGGGTGGTAACAAGCTACACCGCGCGGGGGTTAACAGATTTATTAACATGTACCGGGATGCAGCTGGGGAGCAGTGCCTTACTCCTCAGTTTCTGTCAAAAAAAAAAGAAAATGAAGAGCGGCATCAAAATCAGCCACATCTATAGCTGCCATACTCCGTGAACCATGCATAATTGTTTGTTGATGTTTGCAAGGGTGATCTTTGCATCGGATCTGTCGAGTTTCAATGTGAAATCAGGGGGATTTTTGCCGACGGGAATGTTGATTGTCGGACCGTCGGCCGAAAAGTGCTTGAGACCGACATTCATGATCTGGGAGAACAGATCTACGGGGATTCCCATCCGTTCATAGCGTTTCAGGGCGTGAAAATACCGCAGCTGGATTATGGCATCCACTTCGTCGCAGTATTCCGTGAAAAGTCGCCGGGTGTGCTCGCATCCTTGCACCCTGGATGCCTGTGCCAGTATCAACCATGGACGAAAACAGCTGAGCGGTATTTCGGAAAAACCAAGTCCGGGTTTCCCGGCAGGTGGCTGTTTTCAAGGCGATATCTGAAACCGATTCTGTGCAGTCCGCACCGAAGAATCCATTCCGGCTTGGTATCCCGGCTTCGGATCGATGACATCAGTTTCGATCGTTCTGCTTTGGAAAGGGTATCAGCCATCAACTTATGGATCCTGTAGCTTCCACCTGTCGATTAGAAATGGTACATGGGCAACGGAGGGTAGTAAGAATATCTTGTGACAGCTCCCCTAAACTGTATTTTTCGGGAATGCGTATAAGACCGTTTCTGATTTTTGTTTTTAATTCTATGGCTTCCATCGCGTACTCCGATTGCGGGTTTCCGCGTTAGAAGGCAGCAGCACGCATTGACATCTATTCTGCCACTGGGGTATCTGCATTGTCATGCAGGTGGATAGACCATTTTTCCGGTCATGGACAGGTCATAACCGCCGTATTTTTCTGCGTTTTCCTGGATCACCTTTCCTTTCAGCAGTGACAGAAACAGCTGGATGCCCTGGTCAAAGAACCGTTCCTTGGTGATCAGCAGATCAAACCGTTCCCAGCTTACCGGGATGAAATCCAGCCCCAGGATGTTG
>JAABSK010000452.1 GCA_011390435.1 Desulfobacteraceae bacterium
TCCATGCGCGTATTGATATTTTTTTAGGTAAAGATTATGGGTAAGATTTTGAGCAGAAAAAAAGTCGATGAAGAAATGAAGCCATAGAGCGCGATAATAACATGACTGGTCGGCCTTTTGCACAACTAACTGTCAGTCCTTAATTAAAGGAACTACGCATATAAAACTGTATAAAACTTGGCTGGCCACCTGCTTAAAAAACAACCTATAGAAAAAAATCAAGCAGACAAAGGAGGCACTTCCTGAATATAATTCAAATCGGGGTTTCATCATGAACTTTGCAGACAAACAAAGCCGGTGGTGGAGTGTGCCCTTAACGAGAACGGTGTTTCATATAAAATAATGATAAGGGTATGTCCTCCCAGCAGCTTGGTCCTGATATTTAAATTTTTCAGCCATTGGAAAAATGATTTCATATCAGCTGTAATACGACAGTGTCCGGCCGGGGTCAACAAGTTTCCCCACCAGTGTCATGCCTTGTGTTCCCTGCCTTGACTTTTCCAGGTGTTTGTGGTTTGACTTGCTGTAATTGATGCATTGCCGTAAACGCCAAGCATGAAGGAGCAGATATGAACTGGCTGCATTCGATCCGCACCAAACAGATGGGGGGATTTCTGGCTATTGCCGCCATCAGCGCAATTGTCAGTCTGGTAAGTTATAATGGCATGAAGCATCTGGAGGACAGCTTCAGGCAGGTGATTGAAACAGCTCCTCTGACGGAATCGGCCATCAACATGAAACTGGCGGTGAGCCAGGACATCGCGGCCATCATGACCCTTATGGCTGCCCTGGATACAGATGCGCTGGATGCAGCATTGCAGAAGCACCGGGAAAATGTGGCGCGATTCAATCAGTACCAGAAAGCCATGCTGGAGGGTGGTGAAGTCCGGGAAAAAACCATTTTTCCCACCCATGACCCGGAACTTCGCCAGATCATCCAGGACACAAAAGAATTTCATACATCCATCTTTCTCCCCAGCTTCAAGGTGGCCTATGAACAGATGCATCTGCAGTTGTCTGCAGAACCCTATGATTATGCACTCCTGGAGACCATCGATGAAAAAACCATTGCCATGGCCAATGATCTGACCCGGCAGCTGGACCAGGCCGGCGCGATATCCCAGGGGCTTATCCTTCAGGCGGAAGCAGATCTGATAAAAGAAAAGCAGCAGGCAGTTACCATTCTGGCGGTAGCCACCCTGGCGGGAATCGCGGCAGCCGTGCTGCTGGGATTTGTCGTGTCAGGCCGGATTGCCGGGTCTGTTAAAAAAGCGGCAGCTTTCACCGGAGAGGTTGCCCGGGGGGATTTTTCCAAAACTTTAGAGGTTCCCCAGAAAGATGAAATCGGGTCCATGGTGAATGCCATGAACCAGATGGTACAGGGGCTGGCATCGGTGTTTAAAAACATTGCCCAGGGAGTGGCCACCCTGGATCAGACATCAGCGGATCTTTCCGGGATTTCAGACAGTCTGAAGACCGGCGCTGAAAAAATGACCCGTAAATCAGGTGCGGTCAGTGGTGCGGCCCAGGCAATGCAGGAACGGGTAGCTTCTGTCACCAAAAGCTCCCAGGCGTTTTCCGATAACCTGGATACAGTATCCGCTGCCATGGAACAGATGAATGCCACGGTGGCGGAAATTGCCAAAAATACCAGCCAGGCCCGGCAGATTTCGGAAACAGCCGTGTCAACCGCCAGGGATGCTTCCAACCGGGTGGATGAACTGGGCAAAGATGCGGCTGAAATCGGGCAGGTCACCCAGACCATCACCGACATATCAGGCCAGACCAACCTGCTGGCATTGAACGCCACCATTGAAGCTGCCCGGGCAGGAGAAGCCGGTAAAGGCTTTGCCGTTGTGGCCAATGAGATCAAAAGCCTTGCCCTTCAGACAGCAGAGGCTGCCAAAGATATTTCAGAAAAAATTGCGCGTATCCAGGATTCTTCCAAGGGCACGGTAACGGAAATTCAGCAGATTTCAACGGTGATCAATGATGTGAATACCATTGTTACCTCCATTGCCGGTGCCATTGAAGAACAGTCCAGCACTGCCGGAGAAATTGCTGAAAACATATCCCTGGCGGCACAGGGCATACATGACAACCATGAACATATTACAGACATATCCCGGGCATCCAGCCGGATAGCCGACGACATCCTCAGTGTGGATACCCATGCCGCCACTGTCACAGATACCAGTCGGAAAGTGAGTGAAAACGTGACCCGGATCACGGAATTTGCCGCCAGCCTGGGAGAGTCAATCCGCCGCTTTAAAATTTAGCGGGCACCACAATAAAGGAAAGCTGTTAGTTTTTAGCCGTTAGCCGTTAGCTGTTAGCTGGTAGTAACCAACAGAAAAAAAATGGAATTCTTGCTGGAAGCTGATAACTGAGTACTGACGACTTTCATATAAATTTGGTGATGGAAAACAAAAACAGCATGAACATTTTGGCGATGTCCCTGGAACAGGTGGTCCATACCCTTGAAACAGCGTATGGGAAAGGCCGGTTTCATGCCCGGGCCCTGTACCGGGAAATCTTTAAAAATGCGCATCCGGATTTTCTTTCCATACCCGAATTTGCCGCTTCCCAGGCATTGGCACGGGATTTGGAAAAAAACATCTGCCTGGAACCGGGCCGGGTAAGAACGGTTTTTAAGGACAGGGATCTTACCAAA
>JAABSK010000046.1 GCA_011390435.1 Desulfobacteraceae bacterium
CTGGTTGAAGCGGCACTGGCGGTTTTAACTGCTGTCCATGCAGATCGGCCACCATTAACCGTTCTGGAGCTGGGGACAGGTTCGGGTGCGGTGATCGCTTCTCTGGCCAGAGCCCTTCCCGGACACCGGTATCTGGCAAATGATCTGTCCCTTGCAGCACTGGATATTGCCCGGAAAAATGCGTGGAAAATCGCGGGGAACCATGTGATTTTTTTTGCAGGATCATGGCTGGAGGCGGTCAACAGGAAACCGGTTTTTGATCTGATCGTGTCCAATCCGCCGTATATCCCAACTGCGGATATTCATCAGCTGCAGCCGGAGATCAGCAGATTTGAACCCCTGCTGGCCCTTGATGGTGGCAGGGACGGCCTGGATGCATTCCGTGCCATACTCAAAGATGCCCGTCAATGCATGGTTCCCGGAGGCACTCTGCTGTTTGAGATGGGGTTTGATCAGCGGCCTGGACTGGAGTTGCTTTTCAAACAGTATGGCGGTGATGACACCATTGAATTTATTCAGGATCTTTCAGGGCATGACCGCGTGGTGAAAATCAAAAAAACCAATTGAAAAATCAGTGTCCGTCTGATATATAAATTAGGATTTTTTTAAATAGTCAAAATGCAGGACAAAAACGCACATTCAGGGACCGGAAAATCAGGTGCTTTTCTAAAGTCGAGTTTCCGGAACGATCTGGATGGTGGAAAAACCATTAATTAAAATTGGAGAACAAATGGCTTACATTACGATCAGAGAACTTCTGGAAGCAGGCGTCCATTTTGGACATCAGACCAAACGCTGGAACCCGAAGATGAAAAAGTATATCTTTGGTGCCAGAAACGGAATTTACATCATTGACCTTCAGCAGACGGTCAAATTATTCAGAAAAGCCCATGATTTTATCAAAAATGTCGCTGCCAGCGGGCAGGATGTCCTGTTTGTCGGCACCAAAAAACAGGCATCGGAAGCGATCTATGAGGAAGCCAACCGTGCGGAACAGTTCTATGTTCAGAATCGATGGCTCGGCGGCATGCTGACCAACTTTCAGACCATCAAGAACAATATCAACCGGTATCATTTCTATAAAACCATTGAAAATGACGGCAGTCTGGAAAATTATCCCAAAAAAGAGCAGTCCAAAATGATCAAGGAAAAGGACAAGCTCGAATTTGCCATCGGCGGTATCAGCAACATGAAACGGCTGCCCGGTGCAATTTTTATCATTGATCCTAAAAATGAAGCCATTGCGGTGAAAGAAGGGAAACGGCTGGGGATTCCCATTGTGGCGATTGTGGACACCAATTGTGACCCCGATGATATCGACTATGTCGTTCCTGGAAATGATGACGCCATCCGCTCTATCCGCCTGTTTGCCTCAAGTATTGCAGACGCCTGTATTGAAGGCCGGGCATTGTATGAAGAAAAACAGCGTGCGGAGTCGGATAAGACCGCGGACCACGAAGGCGATGTGTCAGATGAAAAAATGGCCATTGAGGTGGTTTCTGACGGAACAGACGGGCCTGTTGTTGAAAAGATCAAAAGACGGACCACACCGGTGGAAGAGATTACAGAAGACGTGACCGAGTAATTATAAGGAGTAGAAAAATGGTGGACATTTCCGCAGAAATGGTGAAAGAGCTTCGGCAGGCAACCGGTTCAGGCATAATGGACTGTAAAAAAGTGCTTGCAGAAGCAGAAGGCAATATTGAAAAAGCCATTGAGCTTTTAAGGAAAAAAGGACTGGCCAAAGCAGCCAAACGGGCAGGGCGCTCAACCTCTGAAGGAATCATCTATTCCTATATCCACACCGGTGCGAAACTCGGTGTGCTGGTTGAGGTTAACTGCGAATCTGATTTTGTTGCCAAAACAGATGATTTTCAGGAGTTTGCAAAAAACATCGCCATGCACATCGCAGCGGCCAATCCAGCGGGATTGAATCCCGAAGACGTGGATTCCGCTGTGGTGGAAAAAGAAAGAGAAATTTACAAGGCACAGATGCTTCAGGAAGGCAAGCCGGAAAACATCATTGACAAGATTGTGGACGGCAAGGTTGAAAAGTTTTATAAAGAGGTCTGCCTGATGAGTCAGCAGTATGTCAAAGATCCGCAGAAGACCATCAGTGAGCTGCTCAAGGAAACCATTGGAAAAATTGGTGAAAATATCCAGATCAGAAGATTTTCACGTTTCCAGATAGGAGAATAACATTTTGAATGAATCACCGGAGTTTAAGCGGATTTTGATCAAGTTGAGCGGTGAAGCCCTGATGGGAACTCAGGGTTTTGGCATTACTCCTGAAATGATTCAATATGTTGCAGCTGAAATCGCACAGGTTTATCAGCTGAAGGTCCAGATTTCCATTGTTGTTGGCGGAGGAAATATTTTTCGGGGAATTGCCGGCAGTTCAGCCGGCATGGACCGGACCTCTGCCGACAATATGGGGATGCTTGCCACGGTGATCAACAGCCTTGCCCTGTGCGATGCACTGGAAAAAAAAGATGTTCCCACCCGGGTACAGTCTGCGATTCCCATGGACCGGATTGCCGAACCGTTTATCCGCAGAAAAGCCATCCGCCATCTTGAAAAGGGCCGGGTGGTAATTTTTGCGGCAGGTACAGGCAACCCCTATTTTACCACGGATACGGCAGCTGTGCTGAGAGCCCATGAAACCCGGGCCCAGATTTTATTTAAAGCCACCAAAGTGGAAGGGGTATATGATAAAGACCCCATGGAGCATGCAGACGCGGTTAAGTTCAGTGAACTGTCTTATATGTCGGTGATTGAAAAACAACTCCACGTTATGGATATGACGGCGATCTCCCTTGCAATGGAACATAACCTGCCGCTGCAGGTTTTTGACCTTCACCAGAAAGGGAATATTTATAAAGCCGTGACCGGCCAGAAAGGTATCGGAACCCGGATTTACAACAGATAAATCAGCATCTTTTAAGAACCGTCTGAAGGATAAATTGTTATGATAAATGAAGTCATTCAGGAAACCAGGGACAGAATGAAAAAATCCGAAGCTGCTTTTGAAAAAGATCTGTCAAAAGTCAGAACCGGCAGAGCTTCCCAGGCCATACTTGATAATGTTATGGTGGACTATTACGGTGCCCAGACCCCGTTGCCCCAGATGGCAACGATTTCTGTGCCTGAAAGTCGCCTGATCACTGTCAAACCCTGGGATGTCAGTGTGATCAATGAAGTTGAAAAAGCCATTCACAAAGCCAATATCGGTCTGACCCCGGCCAATGACGGAAAACTGATCCGGATTTCCATTCCTCCCCTGACTGAAGACCGGCGGCGGGAAATTGTCAAAAAAGTGGCCCGGACCTGTGAAGATTACAAGGTGGCCATCCGGAACATCCGGCGGGATTCCAATGATATGCTCAAAGAGCTTCAGAAAGAAGGCGAAATCTCTGAAGACGATTGCTTCAAGGCCCAGAAGCAGGTTCAGGAATCCACGGATGACTTTATCCAGCGCCTGGACAACATCTTTGCTGAAAAAGAAAAGGAAATTCTTGAAGTCTGATTCCACAGCCGATGCAGTTCCGGTCCTGGAAAATATGCCAAAACATATCGGCATTATCATGGACGGCAATGGCCGATGGGCCAAAAAAAAACTGATGAACCGGGTCAAAGGTCATGAAACTGGTACGCAAACTGTCCGGACCATTGTAACCGCCTGTGCCCGGATCGGCATCCCCACCCTTACCCTGTATGCATTTTCCACTGAAAACTGGGCCCGTCCAAAAACTGAAGTCTTTGCCTTGATGCATCTTCTCAAACAATTTCTTGTGTCGGAACGGGACCTGCTGACCCGCAACAATATCCGTTTGAACATCATCGGCCAGAAACACCGGCTTCCACAGGATGTCCAGGCAGAAATGAACACGACCCTTGAATTGACGAAAAGCAACACCGGAATGCTGCTGAATCTGGCGCTCAGTTATGGTTCCCGGGAAGAAATCACTTCTGCTGTCACAACCATCTCCCGGAAGGTGGCGTCAGGGGAATTGACCGCAGAGCAGATTACGCCGCAGTTGATTTCTGATTATCTGTATACTGCCGGCATGCCAGATCCGGATCTGATCATCCGCACCAGCGGTGAGTACCGGTTGAGTAATTTTTTAATGTGGCAGGCGGCATATGCGGAAATTTATATTTCCCAGACCCTGTGGCCGGATTTTTCAGAGGAAGAACTGATCGAGATCCTCAAGGACTATCAAAAAAGGGACCGACGTTTCGGTAAAGTGACATGCAGCACCTTAAACGATGGTTGACCGCACTTGTACTGGCACCTGTCATCATCTGGGTGCTGGTTCAGGGCAATATCGCCCTGCTGGCTGTGCTGCTGGGAATTGTGGCAGTCTCAGCCACCAGAGAATACCTGAGAATTATTTTCGGCAATGACAACGGACCTGTATCCAGTACCATAAAGATCATTTCATATTCCGCCACCATCCTGATGATTATCGGTGCCTGTCTGGGGTCGTGGGAAATTCTGTTTTTGATTTTCACGGTCAATCTCATGGCACTGTCGGTGTTTGTGCTGTTCCGTTTTTCAAGCAACCCCAATATTTTTGATAAAATTGCCAAACAGGTTCTGGGGGTGGTGTATATTCCAGTTCCCCTGTCGCTGCTCATCTTTATCCGGGCCCTTGACGGCGGGGTGTTCTGGGTCATCTGGCTGCTGCTGGTGATCTTTGCCGGTGATACCGGCGCGTTCTACAGCGGTCGAAAATATGGAAAACATCCCCTGGCACCCACGATCAGTCCCAAGAAAACCATCGAAGGTGCTGTGGGGGGGACACTGTTTTCCATGGTGATCGGCTTTGTTTTCTGTTTGATTTTTTTTCAGGATCTTGCCCTTGCCCTGATGATGCTTCCCTGTGCACTGATCATGGCAGTTGCCGGACAGATCGGCGATCTGTTTGAATCTGCCATGAAACGGGCCTCCCGTATCAAGGATTCCGGACGGATTCTGCCGGGGCATGGCGGGATGCTTGACCGCATTGACGGTGTCTTGCTGGCCATACCGGTATTGTATATCTTTTTGGTGTATATTCGATGAAACATCTGTCGATCCTGGGGTCCACTGGCTCGATCGGGACCAGCGCCCTTGATATTGTCCGGATGCATCCGGACCGCTTTAACGTCACAGCCCTTGCTGCCGGATGGAACGATGACCTGCTGGCACGACAGATCCGTGAATTTGAGCCGGAACTGGTCAGTGTCTATGATAAAGACGGCGCCATGCAGCTGTCCCGGAAACTCAGCGGGCCGTGCCGGCCGCAGATCGTATACGGTGACAACGGATACGCTGCTGCTGCATCTTTACCGTCAGCAGATACCGTGCTGCTGGCCATGGTGGGGGCAGCCGGTCTCAAACCCGCTCTCAGCGCCATTGAGGCGGGAAAAACCATTGCTTTGGCCAACAAAGAGACCCTGGTGATGGCCGGTGAGATTGTCATGGCCCTGGCCCGGGAAAAAAACGTTTCCATTCTTCCGGTGGATTCTGAACATTCTGCTATTTTTCAATGCCTCAAATCCAACCGCAGAAAAGATGTCAAGACGATTTTTCTGACGGCTTCGGGCGGCCCGTTTCGTACACGGCCCCTGGCAGATTTTGATCAAATCACCCGTGAGCAGGCGCTTGATCATCCCACCTGGAACATGGGAAGCAAGATTTCCATTGATTCTGCCACCTTGATGAACAAGGGGCTTGAGATTATTGAAGCGGTTCACCTGTTTGATATTCTGCCGGAGAAAATTCAGGTTCTGGTGCATCCCCAGAGCATTATTCATTCCATGGTAGGGTTTACGGACGGCAGTATCCTGGCCCATTTAGGGCAACCAGACATGAAAACAGCCATTGCATATGCCCTGTCTGATCCTGAACGGCTGAATATCCAGATGGATTTTCCCGATTTTGCAGCCCTGGGTGCGTTGACATTTGAAAATCCTGACACTCAAAAATTTCCGTCTCTCCTGTATGCTGTTGAAGCCTGTCGACAGAAGGGAACCCTTCCTGCTGTGATGAATGCTGCCAATGAAGCTGCTGTCAGTGCGTTTCTCGATGGCAGGATCGGTTTTCCAGATATTTTCAGACTGGTTGAAACGGCCATGGCACACCACACACGGATTGACAATCCAGATCTTTTGCGTATTATTGAAGCAGACTTCTGGGCACGTGAAAAAGTGCAATCTCTCATTTAAAGCGAGGTGTTATGGGCCATTCTGTCATAGCCTTTATTATTGTTATCGGTATTCTTGTTTTTATTCATGAATTCGGCCATTTCATCGTTGCCCGGTTTTTCAAGGTGGGTGTGGATGTGTTTTCTCTGGGATTTGGCCCCAAAGTATTGAAAAAGACAGTCGGGCGGACCCAGTACTGCCTTTCAGCCATCCCTCTTGGCGGGTATGTGAAGATGGTGGGTGAAGAACCCGGTGCCGCCCTGAATCCGGAAGACCATCCATATTCCTTTACCCACAAGACGGTGTGGCAGAAAAGCCTTATTGTTGCGGCAGGACCGGTGTTCAATTTTCTTCTGGCCATCCTGATCTTTTTTGTACTTTATCAGTTTGCCGGTGTATACTTGGCCAAACCCGTTGTGGGTGAAGTGGTTCAGGACACGCCCGCTTTTGCTGCCGGTATCCGGCAAAATGACATTATCCGTGAAATCAATCAGGAACCCATTGCATCGTTTGATGATGTTTCCCGGATTATCAGCGAAGGAGAGGGACGTTCACTGGATATTTTACTGGAACGTGACGGCCGCCAGGTACGTGTCAGCCTTGTACCGGTACTCAAACCTGCTAAAAACATTTTTGGTGAGGATATTGAAAAATATGTAATCGGTATTGTGGGCATCGGCGAAAGTTTTCACCAGCGCCTGAATCCGTTTGAGGCGTTCCGGATGGCCATTAAAGACACGTATGGCCTAGTGAAGCTGACCATCTTGTCAGTGGGCAAAATGATTGCCGGAAGCGTGTCTGCAGACAATCTGGGCGGCCCGCTGATGATCGCTCAGATGGCTGGAGAACAGGCAAAGGCCGGTGTGATGCATTTTGCCTGGTTTATTGCCCTGTTATCTGTGAATCTGGGCATTATCAACCTGTTCCCGATTCCAGTGCTGGATGGCGGACACCTGCTGTTTTTTGCCATTGAAGGGATCAGCGGGAAAGAAGTGAGTGTGAAGCTTCGCGAGAAATTGATTCAGTTTGGTGCTGCCGTGCTTGTGGCACTCATGGTTTTTGTATTTTATAATGACATCGTAAGATTGGTCAGTGGTGGATAATATGATTTGCTCTATTGAAACAGCGCTAAAAAAAGAACTCAGGGATGCGGATGCAGAAGCTTTGATCAAAAAAGCAGCATCCTATTTCGGCATATCGATTCAATCGGCCCGCAGCATTAGTATCGTGACCATTGAGTCGGATCTGGATCAGGCCCGGCTTGAAAGGATCAAAGATGAGATTTTTACCAATCCCGTGACTCAGGTGTCCAGTCTATCGCCGCTGGATATTGACTTTGACTGGTGTATCTGGGTTGGCTATCGTCCGGGTGTGAAAGACAATCCCGGCGCCACTGCCATGGAAGCCATCACTGATCATCTGGGGCGGGCATTTTTGCCGGATGAAGGTGTCTACACCTCAAAGCGGTATTGCCTGAAAGGGGATGCACTGGTTCGCGAAGATGTGGAACGTCTGGCATCAGAACTTCTGTCAAACAGCATTATTCAGCAGTTCAAGGTCTTTTCTGCGGCACAATGGGATCGATCCAAAGGCGCAGATGTCCGGCCGGCACGGGTGATTCTGGATCATGTGCCATGCTTTGATGTGGTCTCCATTGATTCTGATGCTCAGCTGGCTGAAATTTCCGACCAGCGGAATTTAGCACTCAATTCCCAGGACATCCCGGTGATCCGGACCTATTTTCTGGACCCGGATGTGCTGGCATCCCGTAAAACCGTCGGACTTGAAAAACCCACGGATGTAGAACTTGAATACATCTCCCAGGCCAGATCAGACCACTGTAATCACAATACATTTCAGGGCATTTTCCGATACCAGGATGCCGCAACCGGACTTGTGGTGATTGAAGACAATCTGTTTAATACCTATATCAAACAGCCGACCTTGCGACTGAAAGACAAAAAAGACTGGGTGGTTTCTGTTTTGTGGGATAATGCCGGAGTGGGCCGGTTTGATGATCAAAACAATTACGTGATCACCGGTGAGACCCACAATTCTCCTTCGAACATGGAAGCCTATGGCGGTGCGATTACCGGTATTGTCGGTGTTTATCGCGATCCCATGGGGACCGGTCTGGGATCGAAACTGTTCATGGGCAGTTTCGGGTTCTGCGTGGGGGATGTTCAGTATCGCGGTCCCTTAAAGCCGCCATTGCATCCCAGGCGACTGCTGGACGGGATTGTCGAGGGAGTGAAAGACGGTGGAAACAAGAGTGGCGTGCCCACCACCTTTGGCCAGACCCTGTTTCATTCCGGTTACATGGGCAAGAGCCTCGTGTTTGTGACAGCCCTTGGCATCATGCCGAAACAGATCAAGGGACAGCCCAGTCATGAAAAGAAAACCACCCCGGGAGATCTGATCATCATGAGCGGCGGCCGGGTGGGAAAAGATGGTATTCACGGGGTGACAGCCTCTTCTGAAAGCTATTCTGAAAATACACCTGCCGGCCATGTCCAGATCGGTGACCCGTACACCCAGAAAAAGATGCATGATTTTCTATTGATCTGCCGGGATGAAGGTTTGATTCCATTTATTACGGATAACGGCGGCGGCGGTCTTTCCTCTTCTGTTGGCGAATCCGCAATGATCTCCAACGGGTGTGAGGTCTGGCTGGACAAGGTGCCACTGAAATATGAAGGTCTGGACATGTGGGAAATCTGGATTTCAGAGTCTCAGGAACGCATGACCATTGCGGTTCGGCCGGAAAATCTGGATCGGTTCATGGCGCTGTCTGCTGAACATGAAGTGGAAAGCACTGTGATCGGACGCTATACCGATACCGGCAAACTGCACATTAAGTACAAGGATGATACCTGCGCATGGGTGGATATGGATCTTCTGGACAAAGGATTTCCATCCTGGGAATTTGATGCCCTCTGGCTGCCTCCTGAAACCCGTGGACTGACCGAGCCGGTCATCAGCACGCCGTCTGATTTCAATCGCCTGATACTGTCGGTGCTTGCGCGGCCCAATGTCTGTTCCAAGGAATGGATTCTGCGCCAGTACGATCATGAAGTTCAGGGCGGATCCGTGATCAAACCGCTGGTGGGGGTAAAGCAGAACATCCTGTCTGATGCTGTTGTCACCCGTCCGGTGCTGGGGTCGGAAAAGGGACTGGCATTTTCCCAGAGTCTTTTGCCCTGGTATTCCAAAATTGATGCCTATCACATGATGACCTGCACCATTGATGAGGCGGTCCGCCGTCTGATCTGCGTGGGCGGTGATCTTGATCATATCGGAGGCGTGGATAATTTCTGCTGGCCCAGTATCCAGTTTGATGAGCAGAAAAATCCGGATGGAAAATTCAAGGCGGCCCAGCTGGTGCGCGCGTGCCGGGCCCTTAAAACCGCCTGTGAAGCATATGAGATTCCGTTGCTGAGCGGAAAAGACAGCATGTATGTGGATGGACACCTGGAAGGGGCTTTTGGTGAGCGTATCAAGATTTCAGCCCTTGAGACGGTACAGTTTTCCGCAACTTCCGTGATTGACGATGTGCTCAAATGCGTTTCCATGGAGCCGAAAATGGCTGGTGATCTGGTGTATGTGCTGGGCGCAACCGCGAATGAACTGGGTGCTTCTGAATTTTATGAGATGTTCCACCGCACCGGGCTGAATGTCCCCCATGTGGATTTTGACCGGAACAAACAGCTGTACCAGGCGTTGCAGGCGGCGATTGATGCGGAACTGGTGGCGTCCTGCCATGCTGTTGCCAGGGGCGGACTTGGGGTCCATCTGGCTTACATGACCATGGCTGGCGGCCTGGGGCTTGAACTGGATCTTGCCCGGTTGCCAGTGGATGATGCACGCGGATTTCTGAGTGATGAAAAACGGCTGTTTTCAGAATCTGCCGGCCGGTTTGTGATCACCATTGATCCGTCCTGCAGGTCGGCTGTTGAACAATTATTTGACGGCATGGCTTTTGGCTGCGTCGGACAGATCAGCGGAGAACATGACAATTTGAAAATTAACGGCCTGAACCAGACACCACTGGTCGATCTTTCCTGCCGCCAGCTTGACATGGCATTTAACAAGGCCTTTGGAGATATGATATGAAAAAGGTGAACGCTCTGGTACTGACCGGATTTGGACTGAACTGTGATACTGAGACAGCTTTTGTACTTCAGCGGGCAGGGGCTGAGGCCCACCGCGTGCATATCAATGCCCTGATTTCAGGCAAGGTGAGCCTGGCTGATTTTCATATTCTGGCGTTTGGCGGTGGTTTTTCCTGGGGAGATGACCATGGTGCCGGCGTCATCCAGGCATTGAAACTCAAAAACCATATCGGTAAAGACCTGCTGGAGTTTGTAGACCAGAAAAAGCTGATTATCGGTATCTGCAACGGGTTTCAGGCCCTGGTGAATTTAGGGCTGCTGCCTGGTCTGGATAAAGACTATACCCGGCGGTCGGTCTCAGTCACCTATAACGACTGTGGGAATTTCCGGGATCAATGGGTGCATCTGCTCCCTGATCCTGAGAGCCCCTGCGTATTCACCCGCGGCATGTCCCTGGTGGATTTTCCCGTCCGGCATGGAGAGGGAAAGTTTGTTGCCGGGTCTGCAACGCTGGACGCTCTCTGGGCAAATCATCAGGTGGTCTATCAATACGCAGACGCACAGGGACATCCTGCAGCAGGGCAGTTTCCCCAGAACCCCAACGGATCCGTTGATGACATTGCCGGCATCTGTGATCCCACCGGCCGGATATTCGGCTTGATGCCCCACCCTGAAGCCTATAACCATTTTACCAATCATCCGGACTGGACACGGACAGTTCAGCATCTCAAGCGGCAGAAAATTTCTGTTGACCGTGAACAGACCCCGGGCATCCGGTTGTTTCAAAATGGTGTAAAATACATTCAGCAGACATTTTTTTAACTCTTTTTATTAAGGATATCTCGCGTGCTGGGAACCATTGTCAACTGCCTTGCGATTGCAGCCGGCAGCCTTCTGGGAGTCTGTTTCAAAAACGGTATTCCGGATAAATACAGTCATACGGTCATGCATGCCATTGCCTTGTCTGTTGTATTGATCGGCTTGAAAATGGCCATGGGATGCGACGAGATTCTGGTCATTATCATCAGCCTGGTGATTGGATCGCTTCTGGGAGAATGGATCGGCATTGAAACCTATCTTGAGCGACTGGGTGGATTTCTGGAGACCCGGTTTTCAAAAAATTCAAGCACTTTTTCCACAGGGTTTATCACGGCCTCTTTGCTGTTCTGCGTGGGGTCAATGGCAGTGGTGGGTTCCCTTGAAAGCGGGTTCAACGGCAATCACGCCACATTGTTTGCCAAGTCCACCCTGGACGGGATCACCAGTATTATTTTAAGTTCATCCCTGGGGATCGGTGTTCTGTTCTCCGCTCTTCCGGTACTGGTGTATCAGGGAACCATCACCCTTCTGGCCGGAGTGCTCAAACCCTATCTGGTTCCTGCAGTGATCAGTCAGATGTCAGCGACCGGTGGGCTGTTGATCGTGGCCATCGGCCTGAACATGTTACGGGATAAAAAGATCAAGGTGGGCAATATGCTGCCGGCAATTTTTATTCCATTGGCATATTATTTTATTCAAAGCCTGTTTTGACACATCACCAGTCGATGGGGAAATAATCTTTTAAAAATTTTCCGCTGTAGTGCTGTCCGGTCAGAATACCGTGAAAAAACGGGTCACAGATCCTGGCGGCGCCGTCAACAATATCCAGGGGTGGTTGAAAATCATGGTCATGCTGTTTCCTTTGGGCCAGCACAGCCGGGTCTTCATCTGTTACCCATCCGGTGTCCACGGAATTCATGAAGATGCCGTATTTTTTCAGGTCACTGGCTGCTGTGTGGGTGAGCATATTCAAGGCAGCCTTGGCCATGTTGGTGTGGGGGTGGCGGCTGCCTTTTTTAAACCGCAGAAATTTTCCTTCCATGGCAGAGACATTCACAATGTGTTTGGCACCGGTGTTGTCGCGCTTCATGAACTCTGCCAGCCGGTTGCACAGGACAAAGGGAGCCACGGAATTGACCAGCTGGATCTCCAGCATTTCAGCTGTCTGAATTTCTCCCAGCCGCAGCCGCCAGGAGTTGGTCTGCCGCAGATCCACCTGCTGAAGATCGGCATCCAGTTTCAAGGCTGGAAACACCCTTGAGTCGGTGACAGACGGATCATCAAAATAGGGGATCTGGGACAGCTGGGCAGACAAACAAAGCCCGATGCCGGGTCTGGAACTGTTCCAGGCTGCAGGAAGGATTGTTTCAGTGTTCTTTGATCTGCTGCCTGGGTCTCTTTCAAGCTGTTCAATGCAGGATTGGTGGCGGCGCAGCAGCTTTTGGACCGGCGCTGAAAACTCGTGCAGCGGCCGGGTTTCATTTTTCATGAGATGGGCATAGAATTCCGGGGGCCTGCGAACGGTCTGGGCAGCGTTGTTAATCAGAATATCCAGACGATGGTAAGTGTCCCGGATATAATCGGTAAACAGTTCCACACTGGGGGTGTGGCGCAGATCCAGCCCATGGATGTGCAGTTGGTGGCCCCAGGCTGCAAAATCCGGTTCTTTTGAAAACCGCAGGGCAGAATCCTTGGGAAAGCGGGTGGTGGCGATCACCGTTGCCCCGGCCCGGAGCATCATCAAGGTGGCCTGGTATCCAATCTTCAGCCTGGAGCCGGTGATCAGGGCCACCTGGCCGTCCATCCGGGCGGTTTGAAACCGTTTGGCATAATTGAAATCTGCACATTCAGGGCACATGGCATCGTAAAAATGGTGAATCCGGGTAAATTCTGCCTTGCAGACATAGCAGTTTCGGGGTGTCTGCAGATATTCCGGACAAAGCTTTTCCGGGGCAACTGAATGGCTGATTCGTTTGGGAGCGGTAAAAACCGGTGTGTTTCTGGCCTTTCGGATCCCAGTGGATGCCCTCAGCTCCCGGTCTCTGGTCACAAGGGATTGCCTGAGCAGTCTTTTTTTTTCTTTGTTCCGCTTTTGAATCTCTTTGCGGTCCGGCCGGGAGATTTTCCCAGCAGCTTTGAGCAGGGCGATCCGCTGGGATTCACTTAAACCAGCCAGCAGTTCTGAATGCTGTGCCGCCAGCTCCAGAACCGGAATGCATTTGATCAGGCGGTCTAAGTGCTGCTGAGTGATCTGTTTTTGGTCTTCCGGCAGAGTTGATCCCATTTTTGATGTCCTTGTGTTTCCGGACCATGGTCCAGAAAATGATGTTAAGATGCATTGATCAGATCGCAATTACTATAGAAAAATTCCAGGTTTGTCAATCCTGATGCCTGTGTTGACAATACAGGACATTGATGCGATATTTAACTCATTACCACAGCACTGCATTCCAAAAAGGAGGGCCTGTTATGGCCAGTTACATGAAATTTCGACTGATTTTAAGTTTTGTTTTGATCTTTACGCTGGCTGCAGTGACGATTGATGCAACCGCGCAAAATCAGGTTCCGGTATCGAGCGGTCAAGTGGTTTATGTGCCGGCCTATTCCCACATTTATATTGGAAACAGGGAGCGGCCGTTCCTGCTTGCCGTAACCCTGAGCATCCGAAATACCGATGTCATCTATCCGGTCATTATTGAACGGGTTTCGTATCACAATTCTGATGGAAAACTTCTGGAAGAATACGTCAAGAGTCCCATAAAGCTGGACAGCATGGCAGCAACGCGGTTTGTGGTTCACGAATCTGATAAATCCGGTGGTTCCGGCGCCAGTTTTATTGTGGAATGGAAATCTGTAGCGCCTGTTTCATCGCCGGTCATTGAAACCATCATGATCGGAGCCCAGACACAGCAGGGAATCTCTTTTACCTCCAGGGGACAGGTGATCCGGGAAAAATAATCGAAAACGCTTGATCAGGTTTCTGGGTCACAGACTTTCTGGAGTTTTTGCAGGTTTTCCGGCTTGCCAAGGGCAATCAATAAATCCATTGCTGAAATCGTGGTCTCAGGTCCGGGATTGAATACCATTTCACCGGAGGATTTTTTGATGCTGACAATCAACACGTCAAACCGGGGACGGATGCCGGAATCCTTGACCAGTTTTCCCACCAGCTCAGACTGCCGGCTGACCGGCAGCTCTTCCATCTGCAGATTAATATCTCCACGCATGGCCAGATCCAGAAGGCTGGTTGCCGTGGGGCGAAGAACACTTTGCACCAGCCTGAGTCCTCCAATATTGTAGGGCATGAACACCCGTTCGGCCCCGGCCTGCTTCAGTCTGGAAACATGGGATTCATTGTCGGTTCTGGCGACAATGGTGATGTCCGGATTCAGCTGCCTTGCTGTTAAAGTGACAAAGACATTGACCGCATCTTCTGCAAGGGCCGTGATGAGACATTTTGCCTTGTTCAGGCCGGCTGACAGCAGTTTTTCATCTTCTGTCGCATCCCCTGCAAGAAACAGTATTTTATGGTGCTTGAGTTGTGTGATGGCTTCAAGGTCTTTTTCGATGACCACCACATCAAAGCCTTCTTTTTTGATTTCCTGTGCCACAACCCTGCCGATTCTGCCATACCCGCAGACAATGTAGTGGCCGCGGAGTTCATTGATTATTTTTTGCAACCTG
>JAABSK010000453.1 GCA_011390435.1 Desulfobacteraceae bacterium
GCCTTCAAGGTGGTATTTGACCATTTTTTGACAGACACGGCCCAGAATGCGGATATAGTGCTGCCGGCCGCCACCGTGTTTGAGCAGGAGGATATCTTTGCTACCTCCATGTATTCCCATGTGCTCAATTTTTCCCAAAAGGCTGTGAATCCGCCTGATACCCTGATGCCAGAGAGTGATTTTTTCCTGTCTCTGGCAAAGCATATGGGCATCAATACGCTGGGGTTTTCCTCTTCACGGGAGTACCTGGTCCAATGTGCGGCCCCGTTGCTGGAAAACCAGGGAAAATTACAGAATACAGATATGGACAACCTTGCCGGCCAATACCTGCGCATTTCCGGTCATGACATTCCATGGGCAGACAAGAAATTTGCCACACCGTCACAGAAAATCGAAATTTTCAGCCTCGCGGCACAAGCTGCCGGACAATCGCCGCTCCCCCGTTTCATAACCCCCTCTCCAGGGGAAAAGTGTTTTCCTTTACGCCTGCTCACCTGTAAAACCCAGCAATCTATGCATTCTCAGGGATTTGTTTTTGAAGAACGGAAACCGGCTGTGTTTGTGAACCGGAAAACCGTGCAGAAACTTGGCATCACCGGGATAGAAAAGGTGCGTGTCTCTTCCCGCCAAGGGGAAGTGACAGCAAGACTGGTTCTGGACGAAGGGATATGTGACAGCACCGCTTTTATGCAATCAGGATGGTGGCATAAAAGCGGTGCTGTGAATTTTCTCACCCATGCGGGCTTGTCGGACATGGGTGAGCAGGCTGCGTTTTACGATACCTTCTGCACCCTGTCACCCATTGAAAAATAGGTACTTAAAAAATTAATTAACCCGGAGCCAGGTCTGGGTTCTGGAAATAAACAGAAAACTCGCTTGAACCTTTAATTCATCACCTTCAGCCCACACCTTGCATTTGTAAATTTTGCCTTTTTTGGGATCCAGGATGGTGCCTCCGGCATAGGCATTCTCCACCGGTTTCAAACCCTGAATAATTTCCATGCCCAGGGTGGGCTGGTCCTTTCGGGGATCATCATCCGGACATTTGTCGCAAGTGGGATGGGGGTCGGCATCCGGTTTCAGAAACAGCTCGATGATCTTGCCGAAATACTGTCCATCTTTTTCAAAGATCTGTACAATGGCTTTGGGTTCATTTGTTTCATCATCAATGGTTTTCCATTTTCCTACAATGGGGGCGGCGGCCATGGCCGATCCTGCAATAGCACAACAAATCACTGTCAACATCAAGGTGATCAGAAAACGTTTTTTCATCCATACCTCCGAATATTATTTTATAAGAGCAACAATCTTGCTGAACACTGTTATACGGTGTAGTCCACTGTTTTTTTTCTGTCAAGGAAAAACATTTCGTGTTATCCTGGCATGGGGGGTTCCATGCCCAGTCTGCGTGCTGGATATGGAACAGTGAACAGGCGTTAATGTCTGGTGTGCCGTTTTCTTACGTCTGTTTCAAGGCTGTTCCGCAGGTCAGATATCGTGTTTACAACACTTTTTTCAGAGCAAACAGAAGCCGGTCCACGTTTTCAGGTCGGGCTGTGTGGCCCATGAGGCCGATGCGCCAAATTTTGCCGGCCAAAGGTCCCAGACCTGCGCCGATCTCTATTTTGTGCTCCTTGAGCAGCGCGGACCGCACCCTGGCATCATTCGCTTTTTCCGGGATGTAAATGGAGTTGAGCATGGGCAGGCGGCAGGCGGGTGCCACCAGCATTTCGATGCCCAGTGTCTTGAGTCCGTCCACCAGGCGCAGATGGTTGTCCAGGTGTCGCTGGTAAACAGATGCTTCTCCCTCTTCCAGGATTAACTGGAGTGCCTGGTACAGGCCGTAGAGCATATTCACCGGCGCGGTATGGTGGTAGGCCCGGGTAGCCCCTTCCCAGTAATTAATGATCATGGTCAGATCCAGGTACCAGTTGGGCACTTTGGTTTTGCGGGCCCTGATTACGTCAACGGCCCGGTTTGAAAAGGAAATAGGAGACAGACCTGGCGGACAGGACAGGCATTTCTGGGTCCCGCTATAAAGAACGTCTATCCCCCAGTCATCCATCTGGATCTCCATGCCGCCGAAGCTGGTTACGGCATCTACCAGGAACAGAGTGTCGCTGCCTTTGAGCAGCTCTCCGATTTCAGGTACCGGATTTTTTACGCCCGTGGATGTTTCTGCATGAACCACAGCCACGATTTTATAGGATGTGGCATCCAATTTTTTCTTGACTGCTTCCACGGTCACCGGGGTGCCCCATTCAAACTCCAGAGTATCCACATGTGCACCCAGGCGGGTGGACACATCCTGCATACGCATGCCGAACACACCATTGATGAGGATGAGGACCGGATCGTTTTTTTCAATCAGGTTCACAAAACAGGTTTCCATGCCGGCGGAGCCTGTCCCGGATACCGGGATGGTGAGTTTGTTTCCAGTGTGCAGCAGGTGCTGGAGCCGCTCCTTGATGCCATCCATGATCTTTATGAAATAGGGGTCTAGATGGCCCAGTGTCGGACGGGACAGCGCGTTGAGGACCGATGTGTCCACGCAGGAGGGGCCGGGGCCCATGAGAGTGATTTCTTCAATGTGATTCAAAAAGTTTTCCATGAATCCTTCCTTTTTGGGTTTATGTAATGTGTTATCCAAAGCGCCTTAAAATCTTTTCTTTTCAGG
>JAABSK010000454.1 GCA_011390435.1 Desulfobacteraceae bacterium
GCTGCTGCCAGAAGAATCACAATCCACCAGACAGATTGAATCAGTCCTGACACGTTCATCAGAACAAGGGTGGGCAATGGAAGGGCCTGGCCCATATCTGAAAACAGCAGAGCAAATCTGGGAACGACAAAGGTCATCAGCACCATGATACACCCGGTCATGGCCAGAAACATCACCGCAGGATAGACCAGAGCCCCTTTGACCTTGGATTCCAGCTCTTCTCTGGATTCCCGCATCACTGCCAGCCGCTCCATGATTCTGTCCAGGATCCCGCCGGCCTCCCCTGCCCGGACCATGGACAGAAAAAGGGAATCAAAGAGCTCAGGATGATCTGCCAGGGCATCGGAAAAGGTTGCACCGCCCTGAAGCTTTTCCTCAATGGCGGTCACCATTTTTTTCAAGCCCGGATTCACGGTCTGGTCAGCCAGAAAGTTCAATGCCCTGGAAAGGGGCAGCCCGGACAGCAGAAGCGTCGAAAGCTGGCGCGTCATAAAGGTGATATCCCTGGATTTGATTTTTCCTGAAAACCCAAATGAGAATAATCCGCGCCGAACCGGCACAGCAACAACAGCTGCATGCTGTTCATCAATGGACAGGGGGATCAGTCCTTTCTGCCGCACCAGAACGGCAGCCATGCGCCGGTCGCGCGCCTCGATTTCACCGGAAACCATCCTGCCGTCACTGTCTGCCTGATAAACAAATGTGCCCATGGCTTCCCCTACTCCGACATGACCCGCCGGACCTCCGATTCAGTTGTCAGTCCCTGCTCGATTTTGATGAATCCATCCTGAAGAATGGTGATCATCCCGTCTTTCAATGCTTCCGCCCTGATCTCGGCCGCATCCGCACCGGCTGTGATCAACTGGCGGATGGAGTCGGTCATTACCAGCAGTTCAAACAAACCCAGACGGCCTTTGAATCCCGTGTGATTGCAGTCGTCACACCCCTTTGGCACCCAAACCCCTTCAGCATCACGGACGCTGCAGTGACAAAGCTTTCTGACCAGCCGCTGAGCAAGAATCCCGGCAACACTGGAGGACACCAGATACCGCTCAATGCCCATTTCAACAAGCCGGGTCACAGCTGAGGGGGCATCGTTGGTATGCAGGGTTGACATCACCAGATGACCGGTAAGGGCTGACTGAACCGCTATTTCAGCAGTCTCTCCATCCCGGATTTCTCCGATCATGATGATATCCGGGTCCTGGCGCAGAATAGAACGCAGCGCTGCGGCAAAAGTCATGCCGATTTTGGTGTTCACCTGGATCTGGTCAATGCCGCCAAGCTGATATTCCACAGGATCTTCCACGGAAATCAGTTTCAGTTCAGTGGATTTCACATGGTTGAGGGATGCGTAAAGGGTTGTTGTTTTTCCGCTGCCAGTGGGCCCGGTGACCAGAATCACCTGATTTGACCGGCTCAGCAGCGTCAGCCACTGTTCCAGCATGTCAGGCTGGAACCCGACCGCATCAATGGCCACCTGGATGGATGATTTATCCAGAATCCGCATGACTGCACCTTCGCCGAAGACCGTCGGCGTTGTCGCCACCCGGATATCAAAATCCTTTCGTTCAATTTTAAGCTTGATGCGGCCGTCCTGCGGGACGCGGCGCTCAGCAATATCAAGGCTGGCCATGATCTTTATCCGGGAAATAATCGCTGCCTGAAATTTTCGCTGAACCGTATGGGCAGGGTGGAGAATGCCGTCTATCCGGTACCGGATATCAAGACCGTTTTCATATGGGGAAACATGGATATCCGAAGCCTTGGCAAAAACAGCATCCATGAAGATCCGGTTGACCAGCTTGACTACCGGCGCAGCCTGGGCCATATCCTTGAGATCCTCCAGACTTTCAAGTTCTTCAAACCCCTCATCATCAAACTCAGACAGGACCCCGCGGGCACCCTGATCAGAATAGGCTTTTTCAATCAGATCCTGAAGGATATCCGCCTCTGCCAGATAAAACTGTATCTCTCCCCCCAGAGACCGGGAAAGTTCCAGGGGAACCGTGCCCAGAAAAGGAGTGGCAACAGCCAGGCGGATGGTGTTTTTATCCAGGTAATCAATGGGAAGGACCAGGTGGGATCTGGCAAAATGCTCAGGCACCCGTAACAGCAGTTCCGGATCAATGATGATGGAAGAATGCAGATCAATCCAGGGAATTTTGACCTTGAGAGAAAGCGCTTTCAGCAGCTCTCCTGGGTCCTGATCATGAGCCCGTGCCTTTTTCCAGGCAGAACACAGCTTTGCCGGACTGGAAAGGCTTGAAATGATCGGCTCAATCACTATGACAATTTAAGCGGCCGCATCAGACCGGTAATTTTAAATAACAAACCCAATCTCTCACCCTTAACCTTGTTTTTTAAAAGTTCACCGATTATATCAGCAAAACCCTTTTTGTCAATTAATGATTTTTTTAGGTAATTTGTGTAACAATAATTCGCTAAAATGACTATTGTTACTCAATGATATTCTCTTGTTGAAGGAAACCATGAACAAAATTTACATGCCGGAACTGATCAAACATGGGTCCGAGCCCATATAAAAACGGTTGTATTTGACCAGAGTGTTATATATGACCTTTTCTTTCCTTGTTTTCACTCCATCCTGATCCACATTTCCCAAATGGTATTCAACAAAAAAAACGATAGAGAAAATATCCTGGCCCGGAG
>JAABSK010000455.1 GCA_011390435.1 Desulfobacteraceae bacterium
CAGACCGGCATTGTCTTTTGCCTGATCAATGCTGCGCTTCACAGATGTGTCTAAAAAGCTTTCAATACAGGGATAAAATTCATAGAGCGGCACCAGGGCCCCGATCTCTTTATCTGAAATATTGACCGCCGAAGACTGAAAGGCATCAAGCATGGACCGTTCACCACGGCTTAAATGCAGGCCTGTGGCGCCGGCTTTGCGGATGGATTCGAAAATTTTCTGTACCAGTTGAAAATGATACGGAGTAAAAGGGTATGTTTTAACGAAATCGTTTTTAGATGAATAATTTTTCAACGTGCTGGTGTCATAAGAGAAGCTTAGCTGATTTTTCAGGATATCGCCTTTTTCATCAAACAGCTTTTCAAGCAGCGGAACTGCATCTTTATCCTTGTCAAGCAGCCGGGCATGGATGACTTCATCGGTATTGGCGCTGGATAAAGACAGGCGGGTATTAAAACGCCCCTGAATTTTTGAAAAATCATTTGCCTTGGATGCAACAAGGCCATCGATGACTTTTTCAATATCTTCCTGAGAGGTGACCAGAACCCAGGCTCTTCCATTGCAAAGCCTGCCCAGATCTTCAACAATCGTCTGGAGATTTAACATCAGATGGGTGTCCTGGCCGATAAACTGCCCGATTTCATCCACCAGAAAGACAATGCGATGGTCTTTTGATCTGGAATCCAGGTATTCGTTGACCCGCTTAGCAAAGTTTTCAACTGATACAATCAGGTTTTTTTCTGAATGCTCAAAATATTCGGCTGCGGCTTCCCTGCTTTTGCCCAAGACATCGGAAAGCGCTTCCACAATTTCGTCTTGCAGCAGACTGTAGGCATCCCGCTCATCTTCCCATTTTGCGCCGTATATTTTCTCGAACTTTTCTTTAAAGGCTTCATACTTTCCTTTTTTACTCAGGTAACGTTCGATCTCCGCCAGGTGGAGAGACTGGCTGCAAAATCCCAGTTTTTCATTAAACACCCGCCAGAACACAGAGAGCAGGGCGGTTCTTCCGTCATTGGCATCTGCACGACTGTCTATGTTAAAGAGAATAACGTCCGTGTCATCACCGACAACTCGTTTGATGTCGCCAAACAGCATGGGGTCTTTAATTTTGGCTTTAAAAAAATCAAGCGCACGTTTTGCTTCTTCTGTTTCCGGAGAAACTGTTTCTCTGTTACTTAGCAGGTATGACAGTATTTTGAGGAAGTGGGATTTACCGGACCCGAAAAAACCGGAGATCCATACAGCCATCCGGCCTGTGATTGCCGGGTCTGTTTTCATATCAATAGCTGCAAGGTAGGCTTTGACAAATTCCCTGAGATACTGATCCAGTTCACGGGTAATAACAAATTCATCAAGCTCCTGCCATATAACTGATTCATCGAGTTGTTCAGCCTTAACAACCCCATTGATGGTGCGGGAAATAGGTTTTTTGAAGATGTTTTTGATTTGCATGAAAGTTATCCTTCAATCTTGATATGAGAAGATGTCTCCTGAATTTTGAAACAGTTAAACCACCAGCTGAAATGCCCGGTAATAGTTCGCTTCTTTCAATTTGCCGAAAAGCCTTAGTCCCTGTCCGGTATAAATACCAGGATAAAACATCACCAAAGGCGTATCTCCCATAAGGGGATGCAGGTTATTTAAAAGATTGTGACTTCGAAGCAAGGGATAAGCATTGCCCACCCCTGAAACCAGGATAAGGTCCTGATGTTCCGGATCAGCAGCATCAACAAAGGCTTTGGCGATATTTTTAGGATCTAACGGGCTTTTGATTTTTTTTAAAAGTTCCTGATCCCCTTTTTGTTTCTGCATGGTCAGCACACGATCCAGCAGTTTACGGGATTTCAGGTAATCAAGAATCAGTTCGAATAAATTGATATGTTTAAATTTGAGAGACGGTTTTCGTTTGGGAAGCTGGCGGAGCACAAATTGGATATGATCTCTCATTTCCAGTTCATGTTCTGGCGGGTAATCAAAGATATAAAATCCGATTTCCTTACCAAGACCTTTATTTTGCAGTAATTCATCAGATGTGAGACGATCAAGAATATTGTCAAGTCGAGTTTTAAAGGTGTTCATTGGCAGCCTGTTTTATTACTGGGTTATATTCATACAGCGTAAGACGTATTCCTCCGAATTTTTAACAAGGTACTTTTTCACTTCAGGAGCAATTGAAACCGGTAGAAGATTGAGAGTGCGGGTGCCGTCAATATATTTTGATTCCGCAAGAATCCGAAAGACAACCTGTTTCAGCTTTGCCCGTGTTGAGTCGGTCCATGTCTCTATGACAGGATCTTTTTGAATACAGGTTTCAATAAAACTGTTCCAGTCAGCTGAAGATATTTTTGTGATATATGTTTTCCAATGGGTTCGTATTACCTGATCCATGAAATCACCGAGAAGGCGGCTGTGCTTTATCGCTGCTGCAAGAATTGCCTGGGTGGCCACATCATTGGAGCCATGGTCGATCATTTCCCACAGTGCCGGCTGCATAAGTGATAATCGATTTTTAATCAGCTTCGCCTGACGCTTGGCAGCCTCTGGTGAGCGCTTTTGCAAAACATTGTCAATAATAATGGCCTGATGCCATGTCTTGTCATCCGCATTAGCAGTGAGAAGCCGGGCAATATGGCGGCTTTCCGGGATGAGAAGAGATCCGGCAACAAT
>JAABSK010000456.1 GCA_011390435.1 Desulfobacteraceae bacterium
TTTTGAAATTGTCTGGAGAGCTTTTTGTGAGAAAACGTAGTTGTGAAAGGTTCCATATTCCGGGTACGGTTCTTCATTATCGGATCATTCCCCGGCTGTTCGGTGCCGGACGTTACACGGATCCTTATTACCCGGTGATCAACCTGAGCCGGGGCGGGGCCCTGTTTGTGTGCGACCATCGGTTCGAGGCTGGTACCCAGCTGTCGGTCAGATTGCTGATTCCCGGCTTGGATGCCTCTATTGAACTGCTGGCCGATGTCCGGTGGATTTCCAAAAATCCGGAGCCAAGCTACCGGTACCGCACCGGCATCGCGTTTACCCCTTATGGTTCCGGGAAAAAACAGAATCCTCCGGATCTGCTGGATCTGATCAAACAGGTGGAAACAAGTGCCGGAAACCAGGGGGCCCATGACCAGCTATCCTTGCCCGGTTGACTGCTCCCGCGGTGTTCTGTCTCCCGTCTTGACATATAGAAGCGTTGACAGCCCTGATACCGGACATTGCCAGAAGGAAATCATACCAGGGAGTGCAGAAAAATTGGCACGTTTGTGGCATTATCATTCAGACCTGGAATGCAGGAACCAAAAACTCCCTCTCTATAGATAAGGATTGGTCATCAAAAGGGTAGATTGCGTATTATGAAAGTGATCATTGCATGAAATATCAATCAATGATAATTCTTAATATAACATTTTTTTCATAAAAAGAGAAAAAAATGTTATAAATTAGGAAATAAAGTTCACAAAAATGTTTTGGATGGGATGAATGATTTGCTTGTCCAGCCAGGACTGAAAAAAAAATCGTCCAAATAATTACAGTCTGGTCCTGGCAGGAAATTGGTGACATATTTTGTTACGGCTCCTGCCATTTAACGTCATGGCGGCAAGCAGAGATGTGATTTCCGGATTTGCAGTATCATGGAGACTTTTCAGTGAAAAAACGCAGTTGTGACAGATTCAGCATTCCCGGTACAGTGCTTCATTATAAGATTTTGCCCCGTTTTTTTGGTGATGGCGTGTATTCAGACGCGTATTATCCGGTGATCAACATGAGCTGCGGAGGGGCTATGTTTCTGTGTGACCAGCGAATGGAGGCAGGAAAAAAACTGATGGTGAAGCTGATGATTCCAGAAAATGAGCTGGAACTTGAGCTCCGGGCCGATGTCCGTTGGATAGCAAAGAATCCGGAACAAAGCTACCGCTACCGGACCGGCATTGCCTTCAGTTCCTACGGGGATGGCAAAAAACAGAACCCCTTGCATCTGCTCGACCGGTTGAAGGCTCTGGAAGAAAGAACAACGTAAAAACAACATGGTGGTACAATAATTGCTATAAATGATTATAGATTACACAAGCAGTCAGAAATCCACAAACGGATTTGCAGCATGCAGCATTTTTTATAGCCAATTAACAAGGAGGGTGTGAAATGAAGGTTATATCAATAGTAAGTTTACTGGCGGTCACACTGGTGATGATGTTTATGACAGGATCTGCAGTTGCCTGGGAAAAGGAATACATTGAAAAGCTGCAGGCAGGCAAGGAAACCTCGGAGCAGCTCAAGACCGAGGGGCTTGCTTACACCCCGGCAGAAGAGACCGTACTGGAAGAAGCAATCATCCAGGCGATGGAAAACAAGGGATCCCCCTGCGAGGCCATGAAGATCGCTGTTGATCTGGAATACAATGCCTACCTGACCCTCAAGCATCTTTACGGATACGGCGGAGAAGTGGGCCTCGATCAGCTGTGCATGTGCGCTACGGAATCCGGAATACAGACACAGATTGTTGCCAGGGCCGCTGCGGAGGCTATAACCCCTTTGGGTGAACCCGTGTATGAGAGAGATGAGATTGCCCAGTCCCAGTGTATCAATCAGATAGGGGGGCTTGCCTATACAGAAACCGAACCCACGGAAGTGCCGATAATTCCTACGCCGACCGTGGAAAGTGACACTTCGGTTCATAGCTTTAACTGATCCATGGTGTTCTTGATATAACCGACTTGCAAAATGCCGGTTTGGAAAAAAGTCCGGATCTGTTGGGTCCGGACTTTTTTTATTGACAATTCGATTGTTCAAGGGCTACAGTCCTTTTGTCTGTATTTTATGAATTATTATGGTGTTGGCCTGAAACAGTTTGGTGCAATGTTCACAATAAGGATTTCAGATTTCACATGGTCACCCGCAACTATCTGGAAATATTGCTGATTGTTATGATTATCGGGCTTTCCGGGGCCTGGGCAAATGACACAATGCCTTCAGGCAGCATGCCCCAGGATGCCATTTTACAGGCCGAGTCGCCGGTACCCGTCATCCCACGGGGACAGTCACCGGCTGCCGCTCCGGACATTCCCGGGGATCAGCCGCAGAACACCATGCCAGTAATCCCCCGGGGCCAGACCGGGGACGAAGTCCGCCCGGAAGGGGACGGTATAGGGGCTGAAATTTTCGGCAGGAAAGGGGGGCGACTGCATCCGTTTGTCAGTTTCCAGCTCGTTTATACGGATAATTTGTTTGCCACCAATGAAAACAAACAGGAAGACTGGATCACCACCATCGGCGGGGGGATCTGGGTGGCACTGCCGGCCAACCGGGAAAAGCTGCTGGAAATTGATACGAACCTCACTTCTTCGGGTGGGCTGCAGCTGGGCCGCCTCAAACCGGAAGCTAC
>JAABSK010000457.1 GCA_011390435.1 Desulfobacteraceae bacterium
TGCGCGTTATCAGGGTATGAAAGCTTCAGTTTCTATTGAAGATGGAGCTGTTCTTGCTGGTAGTATTCCACCTAAACAATTGAAAATGCTACAGGTGTGGGTAGATCTCCACAAAGATGAACTACTTGCTAATTGGGAGCTTGCAGTTTCTGGTGAGGAACCTTTCCGTATAGAACCATTAAGATAAATACGATAAGGAATAGGAATGCAATGAAAGAACTATTGGATATTGTAAAAGTTAAGCCTTACGCAAACTATCATTTGCTGCTTGAATTTGAAAATGGTGAAAAGCGTTTGTTTGATATGACCTCTATCATTGACAAGCGACCATTTAATCGGCTGAAAGGTTCTCTTTTTATGGCGGCACGAGTTGCGTATGGAACAGTTGTATGGCCAGGTAATATCGATATTGCACCTGAAACTTTGTATGACAGATCTGCCGCCATCATATAAAGCAATCATCGTATATTTATTCTGGCAAAAGGGCTATCAGACTAAAGGCTATAGTTGACAGGCAAAAGATCCTGGCTTTATTGAAATTCATAACATAGGGTAAACAAATATTTGGCATACCCCAGGTAACCTTCTTCAGTGAGTTCGCCGGTGTCTTTTGCTTTGTTGTATTCAATCCCCACAGTGTAGCGGTTGTTTTCTGTGCGCGCGGTGATCTGGGCATCAACGTGATGGGTTTCCGTTTCTGTGTTTCCGCTGGTTTTCGAAACCCCGACATTGATTCTGCCGCTGAGCTTTGCGCCTTTTTTGTCCGGGGATACGGGATTGATGGCCTGCACCTCGGCTGCAGGCAGGCCCCAGGAATCAGGCCAACAGAATGTTATGCATACTGAAAACCATTAAAATGGTGGTTTTTCACCATATGATTATTTTCAGGGCCTGGTAAGGTGTACATGAACATGAATGGTAACTGACTGTATCAAATGAAGGAACAGAAGGGACAAAAAAAGAAACAGGTGAGGATCACATGAAGGATGTAAAAACACCGGACACCATAGATATAAAAAACAATTTCAATACAGATGAACTGGATACGCTGCTCAGGCATGAAAGCCGACCTTGTGTTTCACTGTACATACCGACCCACAGAAGCGGCAGAGAAACACTGCAGAATACAGTCCGTTTTAAAAATGCAATGGAAACAGCCAAAGCACTGGCGCCTGACATCGACTGGGGACCGGCATCAGCACTTCTGGATGACAGCAATGCCAGATTCTGGCAGTATCAAAAAGACGGGTTTGCCCTGTTTGCATCACCGGATATCATGTTTGCCTGCAGGCTTTCCACACCGGTTCCACAGGTGGTGGTGGCTGGAGATCTGTTTCATGTAAAACCGGTTATGCCTATGGCAGTATATAACACCCTTTTTTTCATTCTTGCATTCAGTCAGAATGCATGCCGATTGTTCCGGTGTGACATGGATCACTGCGTTGAAATGCGGCCCGATGATCTTCCGGAAAATTTATCCCAGGCCCTGCGATTCGATCTCCAGGAAAAACAGCTCCAGCTTCATTCAGGAGGACAGGACACCCAGGGTCCTGGCAGAAAAACAGCGGTGTTTCATGGACAGGGCATAGCTGATGATGAAGACAAAGACCGCATTCTGCGATATTTTCAGGCAGTAAACAAGGCAGTTGTCACATTTTTAGGTCCCGCATCCGATCCCCTGGTTCTGGCAGGGGTGGATTTTCTGCATTCCCTCTATAAGAAGGCCAATACCTATCCCCATCTGGTGGACGAAAGTATCAAGGGTAACCCCGAAACCCTGAAAGCGGAGGAACTGCACAAAGCCGCATGCAGCATTGTAAGGCCGCTGACCCGGAGCGGACTGGATCAGGCGGTAAAAAATTATCACGATCTCAAAGGCTCGGGGAAAGCATCCAGCGATCTGGCACAGATAATAAAGGATGTGCCCACCGGCCGTATACACCAGCTGATAATTCCCACAGATCTGGATCAGTGGGGACGGTTTTCCATTGCCGACGGTTCAGTGGCGTTTCATTCGAAAAAAGATGACAGAGACGAGGACCTGCTGAATGTGGCCGCATGCCATGCCCTTGAAAAAGGGGCGTCAGTCTTTCCGGTTTTGATGCATGAAATGCCGGATGGTGCGCCTGCAGCAGCTGTTTTTCATTTTTAGTATGCCCGCGGATCGGATGATCAGCCCTGGATGGCTAGTTTGTTAGCGAAAAAACACAAACAACGAAGATAAAAAGGAGGAGAAAAATGACAGACCGGTTGAAAAACAAAACAGCATTGGTTACGGGCGGTGCCCGGGGGATCGGCCGGGCAGTGTGTAAACTTTTTGCCAAAGAAGGGGCATATGTGATTGTCACCGATATTATAGATGATGAAGGAGAGCAGCTGGTTGAAGAAATACGTCAAAGCCACGGCCGGGCAGAGTATCAGCACCTGGACACCGCTGATGAAAAAAATGTGGCCGATGTCATCACGCCTGCTGACAGCCTTTCCATTCTGGTGAATAACGCCGGCATTGCCGGTCCCAACAAACCAACCCATGAAATTGATGCACAGGAGTGGGACAACCTGATGAACGTGAATGTCAAGGGGGTGTTCCTGTGTACCAAATATGCCATTCCCCATATGCAAAAAAACAGGGGCGGCTGTATTATCAATCTTTCTTCAATTTA
>JAABSK010000458.1 GCA_011390435.1 Desulfobacteraceae bacterium
TTACCCATGATGACATTATCGATGTTATCGAAAAAGAGGTGAACGAAGATCTGTCTTTGATGACCGGGGTCATGGGCCAGGCAATTGCCGAAGAATCCATCCTCAAAATTTCCAGGGCGCGCCTACCATGGCTTATAACAGGGGTAATGGGCGGTATTGTGGCGGCTGTTGTGATCAACCAGTTTGAGACAACACTGGAAAAGATCCTTGCATTGTCTTTCTTCTTCCCTGTGATCATGGGTATGGGCGGCAATACAGGGACCCAGGCGGCCACTATCGTTGTAAGGGGAATGGCCACGGGTGATATCGGTCTTATGAGTATTCAAAAGCGGCTCTGGCTGGAAATGAAGGTTGCATTTGTCAACGGCATCGTCTGCGGGCTTTTTTTGGGACTGATTGTGGGCTTCTGGTTTTCTGATTATGCACTGGGAGGTATTGTGGCGCTGGCCGGGGCATTGGTTATTTTAAATTCCGGGGTCACCGGTTCTGCCGTACCGTTTGTTTTACGAAAATGCAACATCGATCCAGCACTTGCCACCGGTCCGTTTATAACCACCTTGAATGATATTCTGGGTCTGCTGATTTATCTGGGACTTTTAACCCTTTTTTTGGGGGAAACCGTTTGAAAAAGGAGATTTCCAAGGCTTTGCTTACAGAAAAATCCAATTGCTGGTGTCTTGCCCATGCGGAAAAAGCCGCTTTTTTAATTGATGGCGCTGCCTACTTCTCAGCAGTGGCAGATGCCATTGATCAGGCAAAGAAAACCATTTTTATTGCCGCATGGGATATTGACAGCCGGATTGCCCTGCTGCGGGGTAATGAATTCCCGGATGACCAGACAGATCTTGGCGATTTTCTCAATGCCAAGGTGAAACGAACACCCGACCTGCATGTGTATATCCTGAACTGGGATTTTCCCATGTTGTATGTGCGGGAGCGTGAATGGCTCCCGATCCTGAAACTGGGATGGAAAACCCATGGGCGGATATTCTATCACCAGGATGATCAGCATCCGGTGGGGGCATCTCAGCATCAGAAACTGGTGGTGATCGACAATCAGGTGGCATTTTGCGGGGGACTTGATTTGACAAACAGCCGGTGGGACACCCCTGAACACCAGGTTGATGATTCCCGGAGAACAACACCGGAAGGGGAGCCATACCCCCCGTTTCATGACATTCAGATGGCCGTGCAGGGAGAGGCGGCTGCAAAATTGGGCCAATTGTTTACAGACCGCTGGCAATGGGCGACCGGTTACAGCATTGCCTTGCCAAAAACCGCATCTGCTCCCCCATGGCCCAAAAACCTGCCGCCGGATCTGTTGGATATACAGATGGGAATCTCCCGGACACTGCCGGCATACAAAGGCCGGGATCAGGTGCTGGAAGTGGAAACGCTTTACACAGACGGCATCAAAGCAGCAGAAAAAGCCATTTATATCGAAACCCAGTATCTGACATCCGCCAAAATAGCCGGGGCGCTTGAAGACAGCCTTTCACAGGAACAGGGACCTGACATCTGTATCGTTCTTCCCAGAGAATCCAGCGGATGGCTGGAACAGAGCACCATGGATTCCATACGGGCACGGGTGTTGAAACAGCTGTCTGCGGCAGATGATCACCACCGGTTGCAGGTGTTTTATCCGGCCCTGGATGATGAAAAAACCGCTTTGTATGTCCATGCAAAACTGATGATTGTTGATGACCGGCTGGCATTGATCGGCTCTGCCAATGTAAGCAACCGGTCCATGCGCTTTGATTCTGAATGCGTTTTGGCTGTTGCGGCAAAAGAAGATGACAGCGTTGGGGAAGCCATCCTTTCTCTGCGCAACCGGCTGTTGGCTGAACACCTTGACAAACCCGTTGACGGTGTGGTCAAGGCGTTTGCCAGACAGGGTGCAATGAATCAGACCATTGCATCCTTGTCTGAGTCTTCCGGCCGCAGGTTGCAAAAACTGGCATTTGACCAGGCCCTGCCTGTTGACGGCGCAGCGATTGTCCGGGACCATGAACTGCTCGATCCGGAAGCGCCCATTGCCTTTGACCGTATGATGGACCGGTTTGCCAGAAATGAACAGGGTACGTCCAGAATGCCCCAGGTAATGAAGCTGGCAGGGGTGCTGCTGATTCTGCTTTCGCTGGCTGCGGCCTGGCGATGGTCGCCTCTGGCTGAATGGGCCACAAGAGAAAACCTGGCTGCCTGGGCTGGAAAAATCCAGGACCAGCCCTTGTCTTTTCTGATTGTCATGGGGGTGTATATTGCCGGCGGATTTTTGATGGTTCCGGTCACCTTGCTGGTGGGGGTGACCGCCATGGTATTTGATCCCGTCATGGGGGCGCTTTATGCCTGGAGCGGCTGCCTGGTGAGTGCGTTGACCACCTTCTGGGCAGGGGCCGGTCTGGGAAAGCAGATGGTCCGCAAAGTGGCGGGAAAAAAGTTGAATCATATCAGCCGGCAAATGGCCAGACAAGGTATTTTAACAGTGGCGCTTATCAGAAATATTCCGGTTGCCCCGTATTCCCTGGTCAATCTCATAGCCGGGGCCTCTCATATCCGGCTCAAAGACTATCTTCTGGGCACGGCTGCGGGCATGCTGCCGGGCATTCTGATCATTACAATATTTGCAGACCGTCTGTTGCATACCATACAGCATCCCGGGT
>JAABSK010000459.1 GCA_011390435.1 Desulfobacteraceae bacterium
AAGTGCAATAATTGCAACGAATTGTTCCCCCCTGATCCCAGGAATGTCAGAGGCGGATCTGCCGGTCCTGGCACCCTATTGCCGGTTTGTAGGGCAGGTGAAATCATGAATTCCCGACGATTGAAGTTCGAAAACACTTGACATGATGGTGGCGGCCCCTGCATTAGCAAAAAGCGTCGTCGAGGTGGCGTTCATCGGCAGTGGCGATCCGTATGTCAGCGTGGACGGTGATGGAAAAGTCGGCGCTCTTGGAAACGATATAGGCATACTGGGGCACGGCCTGGGAATGCAGCTGACGGAATGGCCGTCCACCAGAGCCCATGACCACACGCCCCTGGTCCCGGGCATGGTGTTTACCCTTGAACCGGGAATGGTATATATTCCCGAAAAATCGATGGTCCATGAAGAAAATATCGTTATTACGGAATCAGGGGCGGAATCCCTTTCCACATTCCTTCTGTGCCCCCTGTTTGACCCAATTCTCAACCTTTAACCGGTCAATCCTTTGAGGCAGCATGTCAACTGCTATATTGAATTGACCGATTTCTGCTTTAGGTTGCATCTCTGGACAAAAGAGGTTGCTAAATAAAACCATAGGTATTAAATTGAAACTAAACCCCTAGCTTTGGAGCAACTATGGCAACTGCAGTGAAAATATCAGACGATTTGTTTGAAAAAGCAAAAATTCAGTCAAAAGTGTTTAAAAGGTCCATTGCCGGCCAAATCGAATACTGGGCAAAAATCGGTCAACTGATTGAACAAAATCCGGACCTGCCGATACAGTTTATCCAGGACACACTGGTAGGCAGAGAACAGATCAAAGCCGGTCAGGGAACCCCCTATGTGTTCGGAGAAGACGAATGACCCAACTGAGGGAAATCATTCAATCGTCTCTCTTTGCCAGGCAAAAAAAGAAACTTCACAAACCGCAGATAAAAGATCTGGACCATGCCGTGAAAACCATCTTTGAAAATCCAGCTATTGGCGATCCAAAGGTGGGAGATCTTCAGGGTGTCCGGGTATATAAATTCAAATCCCGGGGGCAGCAGATGCTGATGGCTTATGAAGCGCTTGAGCCGGTTTTGTATCTGTATACTGTTGGATCCCATGAAAATTTTTACCGTGAATTGAAAAGGTACCTCAAATAACGATCCAGCCTTTCAGGACCGCACCGTCAGCAGCTGGTTCCAGTGGTGTAAGCAAAGGACCGTTAATTGAACGCGGTTTCCCAGGTCCTGGCCGAAGAGATCGTCCCGGTTGTCAAACAGTCATCGTGCCCTGTTGGTGACGATGTAAAGGATTGAATACCACTTGACCGGGAATACTCAATAAGATAGGGTGTCAGTTATTTAAAACGGTAAGCTCCAGACATCCCTCTGGCGGATTCAGCAGATCGCTGCCTGTCTTACAAAAATTTTTGGAGATCGCATGCAGGATCAGACACTGTCGGAGAAAGATGCGTTGTCCGCATATTTTTTCCAGATCGCCGATGACGTTCAAAAAGAGATCTTAGATCCCTGCCGCACATTGTTTCCCATTATCCGGCAGGTGACGGATGCTGCGGCCCAGGTGCTGGCATCTGTGGCACAGACCTGCGAATCCCCGGTGTCCGAGTGCGCCAGCGGGTGCAGCTTCTGCTGCCATTCCCGCATCCATGTGACCCCCCTGGAAGCGGTGTTGATCAATGCCCATATCCAGGATTGTTTCAGCCCGGATGAAAGAGGTTACCTGAAAACCCGGGTTTGCGCCAACCTGGCCAATACCCGGGGACAGTCCCTGGCACAGCGGGTGGCGATCAAGGATCAGACCCCGTGTATCTTTTTGGATCACCATGTCTGTTCCATTTATGACCAGCGTCCCTTTATCTGCAGGACCTGGAATTCCCTGGACCGCCGGGCCTGTGAAGCCGCGTTTGTCTCCGGCAATCATGAAGCGGAGATTCCCTGCCTGTCTGCCCCCAATTATGTGTATACCCTGGCCCGGGATGTGATACAGGCAGTGTGCATCCGCATGCATCTGGAAACCGGCAGAGTGGAACTGGTATCTGCCATGGATCACTGCCTGGGACTGACAGATGCGGCAGATACCTTTGCAAGGGGCGTGACAATATTCGGTGACCCCGGATCCGCAGGCTGGGGCAGGGCCGAAAAAAAGGACGGGGAAAGCCGTTAGCCATGAACGCTTGTCCGGAATCGGCCCCGGGTGTGCCCGAGTTTATGGAAATTCAGGTGAAACGGCTTCTGGAAAGGTATTTTCTGACCTGTGCCCGGGAAGAAACCTGCATGGAATATTTTCTTTGGGATGTGAAGACCCGGAACCTGGTTTCCATGAACCTGATTCTGTCCCATGACCGGTTCGCCAGAGGGCTTTATGTCTCCAAATTTTATCCTCAGCTGTTCCTGGAGCGTGATCCCCGGTTTCTGTCGGCTGCCTGTTTTTATCTGATGGTCCATCACAGTGCCGGCATATTCGGTCTGAATGATCATTGCCGGGTGTCTTTGGAAACCGATGCCGCCGTGTTTGAAGAATTTTATTCCCGGCTGGCGGATTTTCATTTCAGGATCGCCCATTTTCGGCCCGGCACCCATGTCTGCCTTAACGGCAGTTACCATTTTCTTCCCATTGACCGGAAAATCGTGACCGAAAAATAAAATTG
>JAABSK010000460.1 GCA_011390435.1 Desulfobacteraceae bacterium
CCAGAGCGGGTGGAAGCGGTCCGCATCTGCCTTGGTCCGCCTGCAGATACGAAAGAGGTGGCTCGCGGTGCTGCCATTCTTGCGTCGATACTGGAAGAATCCGTCCCGCAGGCAGCGCCTTTCATGTAAAAACCGCCTGACCTGCCCGCAGCTGTGCCAGCCCTAATTCTCTTTTTTGACTTCGTCAATCACCCCATAAACATACAATTTAAAATGTAATTATCCGGTCACTTTCCTTAATGATCTCATAGAGATCTTTCTGGGTTCCTCTTTTGTGGCATCCTTCCTTCACACCGTGAAGGTCCATCAGTTTGCCTCAAGCCAGAAGCCTGCCTTCGGAAAGCGTGAATGTTTTCGCCAGCTCTTTGAGCGGAAATGTCTCAGAATCTGATTCTTCATATTTTACAGACGGTCCGTTCAAAAAAATACTGACATCTTCCATTTCCTCAAGCATCATATTCGCCAGCCTGAAAGCATTCCAAATGACATCAGGGGTATTCTGGCAAACGATCATTCCATATTTCATTAATAACTCTCCTTTTGGTTTTTAAAATCTGGGGCTGTTAGAGCCCTTTTTTCTCCAGCCACCAGAACAGCAGCACCGCCCCAGCGATAAACAGGGGGATCACCACCCAGTGGCTCACGCCCAGAACCTGGGGCAGTGTGATCCGGCCAAAATCTCCCCAGGTATAAACCGTCTTTAACAAAAACGGATAGGCTTCGGCAAAAAGAGCTGCGCCTGCAATCATGCCCAGGATTCCCCAGGCGGCATCCCATCTGCCTTCTCCCAGAGCACCCATGGATGTTCCCGGACAATACCCTAAAAGACCCCAGCCCAGACCAAAAACAAGGGCACCGATCATCACCGGTCCCAGAATGGTGGCCTTGATGGAAAGCGCGACCAGGCCCAGATCGTTGAGCAGATAGATACCCACCATGCCGACAATCACGCTGGAAAGCATAAATTTAATAATGGTCATGTCTTTGAGCCGAAGGGCGCCCATCTGTTTGTCATACCGCAGCACCCGCCCTTTCTGCAGCAGAAACCCGAACAGCAGACCGGTTACCAGTCCATAAACAAGCATCTTCATCGGTTCCCTCCTTTCCCGTAGACCAGACGGGCAACAATCATACCACCGATAAAAAAGAAAGCCAGAGCAATAAACCCGCTGACAGCCAGTTGAAGCGACCCGCTCAACCCGTGTCCGCTGGGTCAGCCACCAGCCAGACGGGCGCCGAACATGGCGATCACCCCGCCGGAAAAAGCCGCTGCAGAACGAAGCAGCACACTTTTCTTTCCGAAACGGGCCGCCCACATGTCAGGGACTGCCTGAAGCTTGAACGATCCGGATGTCAGAGCCGCAATCAGGGCGCCGATAAAAATACCAAAGACAAACATCCACTGCCAGTCGATGCGGGGAACCACCTTGATAAAATACTCCATCTGTGCCACGCGATCCAGACCGAAAAACTGTTCAATCATGCCGGCAGTGCGCACAAACGAAGTAGACGCTCCAAAATACTTGCCAGCAAACCAGACTGAAAAAATCCCCACCAGTCCGCTGAGTGCTCCGGCCAGGTAAGGATTCCATCCGCCATTCTCCTGTTGTTTCATCGCTTCCTCCTCTGGTTGGTTCATGAAGAATTGCCTGATATGGTTATAACTGCTATTTCCAGTCGGTGCAAGGGGATCGTGGACAACGGGACAGCTTGACAAATTCAGCCGGGAGGTGGATAGTCCATGGATGGAAACAGGGGTGTTACTGACATATATCCTGCTGTTCGGGTCTGCCTTTCTTGCGGCAACCATTCTGCCGTTTTATTCTGAGGTGGTGCTGTTCGGGCTGCTGCGCCAGGGAGGAGATCCGCTGATGCTGCTGCTCGTTGCTGCAACCGGCAACACCCTGGGCGCGGTGGTGAACTGGTGGCTTGGCCGATACCTGCTGCAATTCCAGGACAGAAAATGGTTTTATTTTACCCGGGAACAGACAGCGCGGGCCCAGCAATGGTTCCAGCACTATGGATACTGGACCCTGCTTTTTGCCTGGATGCCGGTGGCAGGCGACCCCCTGACACTGATTGCCGGCGTCATGAATGTCCGCCTGACACTGTTTATTCCTCTGGTGGCCGCGGGAAAAGGCCTGCGGTATCTTGCCGTCATCTATCTGGGCTTGTGGTGGCCATAACGGTCTGTCAGACTGCATATAAAAGCTTGCACTGCAATAAAATAATTGCACGACAGGCTTGCTGCGGCAAAAACAGCGCTTCCGCGCACGGTGATTCATACAGGGGTGATTATTTTTTTTATCTCCGAAATTCAGGATGTTAGACGATTTTATACCTTCAGGCTGTGCAAACCGCTTTTCTGGCATGGTTATCGCTTAAACAGTCATTGCGATGAATGTACAAAAACCATGACACAACACCCATGGTGACTAATTATTTGCTAAGGAGGCAATTTTTTATGGATAAGGATGTTTTCAGTTTATGTTTCATGTGCTCAGTCAGATGTCCCATTCAAGTCAGCGTCAAAGACGGGCATGTCGACTGGATACAGGGCAATCCACATGTGGCCGGAATCAACGGCAGCCTCTGCCCCAGGGGATCGGCAGGAAAATCCATGCTCTACGATACCCAGCGGGTGCAGACCCCC
>JAABSK010000461.1 GCA_011390435.1 Desulfobacteraceae bacterium
CCGCTCCATCATTTCATGGACGTGCGGCATAAAAGATGCCTCTGTGTATACAATATTCTGTTTTGCCTGGTGTTCGGCAAAGTCATACCCAAGATCAAAAAAGTCAGCCTCAGATGTAAAATATGCCAGAACGTTTTCAAACACCCGGGTAAAGTCCCCGAAGTTTTGATAATGGCCCTTGGGATAAAAGTCATCCCCGGGTTGGGGCATTTTCTTTCGCCGGGCGATTTTTTGAATGGTGGCCAGATCTACTGCACCTTCCAGGTGGATATGCAGCTCGGCTTTTTCCATTTTTTCGATCTCTTTAAAGTCATCTGTCATTTTTATAGTGGAACCTTTTCACGACTCATCTCTTCTTCTTAATTTTTTAAAAGGATCTTTGTAAAAAACGCTGTGAAGAAAACAGGTTTTCAAGGAAGCTACAGACAGCTCCGCCCTTTCGACTACAAAACAATCGATGGATTGTATTGATCTTTAAGCATTTTGCCTTTTAAAATGCAAGGAATTGTTAAACGGATTGCTGGTTTGAAATCTGATTTTGTTTGAAATAAACCCTGAAACTTGCACTTTAACTTCTGAAAAATGAATGATATACTTATGGGCTTGACGTTAAAAACAAGCAAGTGCAAGGAAAAGACCATGACCCATACCGGCACCCGAACCGCTCTTGATGAACTGATACATCTGCTGGATCTGGAACAGACAGGAAAAAACCATTTTCTGGGCCAGAGCCAGGACATGGGGTTTGGCAACCTGTTCGGCGGTCTTGTCGTTGCCCAGTCCCTGTCTGCTGCCTGCAGAACCATATCAGATGATTTTTGTGTCAACAGCCTGCACGGATATTTCATTGAAGCAGGAGATGTCAAAACGCCGATTGTATACACCGTTGATCCTGTCCGGAACGGCACCACTTTTTCCACCCGGCAGGTGGTGGCATCGCAGAACAAAAAGTCCATGTTTATCATGCTGGTATCTTTTCAAAAGCCTGAAACCGGCATGGAATACCAGTCTGATATGCCGGACGTTCCAGGCCCGGAAACCCTGATGACCGAAACACAGCTGGCCAGGAACTATGCCAGAGATCTTCCTTCCAGGATCCTGGACAAACTCATGCAGCAGCGTCCCATTGAAATCCGGCCGGTAAACCCGGTTCATTATTTTGACCCTGTCCCCATGCCCCCGGAAAAATATATCTGGTTTCGTGCCACCAGCGCGGTTCCAGATGATCCGCATCTTCACCGGCTGCTGCTGGCCTATGCCTCAGACTTTCACATGACCGGCACGATTTTATACCCCCATGGCAAAACCTATTGGCTGCCGGGTATGCAGGTGGCCAGTCTGGATCATGCCCTGTGGTATTACCGGGAATTTAAAATTGACGACTGGCTGCTCCATGTGATTAAAACACCCGCATCTGCCGGCGGCAGAGGACTTGCCGCCGGCTCTGTCTTCACCCGGGACGGCCGGCTGGTCGCCGGAACTGCCCAGGAAGGCCTGATCCGCAGCCAGAACCCATAATTTCGATTTGGAGAACCCTGATCATGACACCATCATCTGCACCCCCTACTGGATTTCACTATGTTGGCAACTGCATCCGCCCCCCCAGTGAAGCCAATTCCATACTGTTACAGGCAACCCTGGGATGTTCCCACTCAAAATGCACGTTTTGCGGCGCCTATCAGGACAAGCAATTTACCATCAAAGAACAGAAATACCTTGAAAGCGATCTGGAGTTCGCCAGCATGTACTGCCAGCGGCAGGACCGGGTGTTTGTCATGGACGGGGATGCCCTGATCATGCCCATGAAACGCTGGAAATGGCTGTTGGGACAAATACAGAAAAAACTGCCCTGGGTAAAGCGCACCAGCTGTTATGCCAATTTAAAATCGATCATGCTTAAATCAGATGAGGAGCTGGCCTGGCTCCACGAAAACGGACTCAAAGCCGTGTTTCTGGGCCTGGAATCCGGGCATGCCCAGATCCGCAAAGAGATTCAGAAAGGGGGAACCCCTGAGGAACTGATCCACCACTGCCAGCGGCTCCGGCGCATCGGTATCCGCCTGGTCACGATTGTGCTGCTGGGACTGGGCCAGAAGAAACTGAGCCTTGACCATGCCAGAGAAACTGGAAAAGCCCTGTCTGCCATTGATCCGGAAGCTGTCAGCGCCTTGAGCCTCATTCCCCTGCCCGGCACTCCCATTGGCCAGGCCGTTGCTGACGGCACTTTCCAGCTGCTGGATGCCCATGAAATGATCGCTGAACTCAGGGAGCTGGTCGCCCATACCCATCTGACCCGCGGTGCGTTCCGGTCAGTTCATGCCAGCAACTATCTGTCGATTGATGCCCGGTTCCCCCAGGACAAGGAAGAAACCCTCCGGATTCTGGACAGCGCCCTTGAAGGAAATATCCAGCTGAAGCCTGAATGGATGAGGGGACTATAGCCTGATGCAGACCGGTTCCGGCAGGGTATTGTTCTGCCTTTGCGCCTCTGTGGGCGTCTCCATGATCGGCCTGGGCATCATCTGGCCGCTGATTCCGGTCTATGCTGTTCAGATGGGTGCCGGTGGGTTCATGGTCGGACTGATCATTGCCAGTTTCAATATTGCCCGAACCGTGTTCAGCCCGTTTACCGGACGATTTTCCGACCGTAT
>JAABSK010000462.1 GCA_011390435.1 Desulfobacteraceae bacterium
GCTGGACCCAGCCGACATTCCCTATATCCGGATGGCGGCAGAATTCGGTGTAGGGAAATGCCTGCAATCCATGAACCAGGTGGTGAATCTGAATACTGGCCCCCGGTTGCCCCGGGCAACGATTGAAAACTATGATCCGCTGCCAGGAGATATCGTGCATGAATCTCAGGCCTGCTCCGCCTGCCGCAGCAGCCTGGTCTCCGCTCTCACCAGCCTTAAGGAGAGTGGAGTGACCCGGATACCGATAGGCCGCATCGCCATGGGCCAGGGTCATCAAGACAGCATAGGTGAGCCGGATTTGTTGGGAATTGGCGACTGCACGGCGGATTTTGCCTGTCATCTGCCTGGCTGTCCTCCGCCGTCGGAAGCCATCGCCGTATTTTTACGCCAATTTCAAATGGGTTAAGCCTTCATCATTTCGAGCTTGACCACCTTTTTCTTTAGGAACTTGATCAAGCCGACTCGTTGAACCAGGAACCTTTTCTTGTTGAGACATGAGAATGTCCCAATGGGATGCCCGGGAATTCATTCCCGGGAGGATGTCACGTCTGAGAACTTGGTCCTAAGCTGATGGAGAAACGGCCTTTGGGGCTGAACGGTGTTCGCTTCAGCATGGACTGTGAACCCTTCCGGGATCAGGTATGCTATAAAACAACCGTAGCAAAAAGAATTCAGAACGGGCGAAACATACGTGTCCGGATTATGAAGAAACCTTGACGGGTAAAAACAAAAATAATACCCTTACATTATCATGAACCGTTTGAAGGAGGAAATAAGTATGACTAATTTGCTAAACAGATCATCAGTTTTTATGCTGATCATCATCTTTATGATTACCAGCATGGTGATTCCGTCAGTGGATGCCAAAATGATTGAAACCTCTATATATCTGGACCAGACTAAATCGGACCGCAGTGATCTTGTGTCATTTATGGCTCGGGAAGATGTGAGAAATAAAATGGTGGCATTGGGAGTGAATCCTGATGATGCCGCAAATCGCATCGCAGCCTTGACCGATCAGGAAGTGTCACAGCTTCAGAAACACATCGATGACCTGCCGGCTGGTTCGGGGGTGCTGGCGGTTTTGGGCATTGTTCTAGTGGTGCTGATTGTTCTTGAACTAGTGGGTGTGACCAATGTTTTTAATCGATTATAGAAGGGCTGCGTGAACAGAATCCACTTTTTTCTGGTTCTACTGGTGCTGATTTTTGGGGCAGGGTGTGCCGGCAAAAGTGATGTCCGGCTTGTTGGGCCCGGCCAGGGGGTGGAACTGTCCGCCACACCCTTTTTTTCCCAGAAAAAATACCAGTGCGGACCAGCTGCCCTGGCTATGCTGATGGGCGCATCTGGCGTTGTGGTCCATCCGGATGATCTGGCACCTGTCACCTATCTGCCTGACAGGCAGGGGAGTCTCCAGATGGAGATGATGGCCGCATGCCGGCAATTGGGGCTGATCCCTTTTCAGATTCCTCCGGATTTATTTGGCCTGACCGCTGAAGTTCAATCCGGTAGGCCGGTGCTGGTTCTGCAGAACCTTGGATTTGAGCGATGGCCGGTCTATCACTATGCCGTTGTGATCGGCATGCGCTACCCCGACCGGCTGGTCCTGCGCTCCGGTACCCGGAAAAGAGTGGAATTGACGGCTGAGCGTTTCAAGCGGACCTGGGAACGTGCCGGGTCATGGGGCCTGATTTTACTTCATCCTGGAGACCTTCCCCAGAACATTGAACCGCGAACCTATCTGAATGCAGTGGCCAAGTTTGAATCCGTGGGGAATTCCGTTCCAGCGGCAGCGGCATACAGGGCCGCGCTTGAGGTGTGGCCTGATAATCTGATCGTTTTGTTTGCCTTGGCCAATAATCATCTGAGAAATAACCAGCCTGCGCAGGCCGCAGTGCACTATCGAACCTTGATGGCGGCTGATCCGGATCACGTGGCCGCCGCCAACAATCTTGCCGAAGCCCTGGTCCGTCAGGAAGATCTTGATGAAGCTCTGGCAGTGATTCAAACTGCTGTGCAAACCGCAGAACGGATTCAATCCCCGCTTTTAGAGGTGATTCAACAAACCCGGCTGGAAATCAAACATGCACTGCAGGAAAAAAGTCGTTAAAACACCCTTTCAATTTCTCAGTTTTTAAAAGAACCCTAATCCGGAAAAAAGCAACTATTTGAAATATCTTGCAGGCCTGTAAAACTTTTCTCCCCATTGATTTTCCGATATTGCAACTGTATTTCTTAGAACTGGGCAAACCGCTTGACCGGAAAGAAGGGCCATGATAGAAGGCGCTTTATGTTAGATGTTTCCAGAACAACAGATACGGTGTTGATGGTCAGGCCCCATGATTTTGGGTTCAATGAGGAGACCGGGCTGGACAATGAATTCCAGAAACGGCCCACAGACTCTGAAAAACAGATCAATGAGAAGGCCAATGCCGAATTCCAGGCCATGGTGGATACCCTCCGGGCCAGCGGCATTACCGTGCTGGTGCTGGAAAAACCAAAAACTCCCTATCCCCGGACCCCGGATGCGATTTTCCCCAACAACTGGTTTTCCACCGAACATGACGGCACCCTGATCACCTATCCCATGGCCGCGGTCAGCCGGCGGTATGAACGTCGTCCCTTGGATGTGGAAAAGCTGCTGGCG
>JAABSK010000047.1 GCA_011390435.1 Desulfobacteraceae bacterium
CGACTTTTATCATTCTTTGAAAATGGTGTCAAGGTATATTACCGTGAAACAAGGTGGGTTAATTCAGTGAGGCAGCGATAGTCTGTGCTGTCACATTGAACCGGTGTAATGGAAATATACTGCCGGGATAACGCTTCAATATCTGTGTCAGGTTCGGTGCCATGATTATTGACCTGTGAATACCAGTAATAGGGGTTGTTTTTGGGATCTGTCCGGTTGTCAAAGGCACTGGACAGGTTGCTGGATGACTGGCGCGTGACATGAACCCCTTTGATCTCGTGAAACGGAATATCCGGCGCGTTGATGTTCAAAAATGTTCTCTGGGGCAACCCGTTTTCAACGACTTTGGGCAGAAGCTGATTGATAAACACAGCCATGCCGTTAAAATCCATACCTGGTCCGTGGGCAATGGAAACTGCCATGCTTAAGATATTGTTCAAACTGGCTTCTCTGGCTGCACCCACTGTTCCTGAATAATTCAGATTGATACCGGTATTGCATCCGGGATTAATCCCGGATATGACGACATCCGGCGGCGATTCATACAGTTTAAACAGCCCCAGCTTGACACAGTCTGCAGGTGTTCCGTTGATGGCAAATTGTTTTTGGGAATCTCTGGTCTGTATGGGGTGGATTCTCAACGGCTCATTCAGGGTAATGCCATGGCCCACTGCGCTGCGTTCCCTGTCCGGAGCAGCCAGAGTTACATCATGTTCCAGGGATAATACATCATACAGGGCCTGAATACCCACAGCTGCATATCCATCATCGTTGGTCAGCAGTATTTTCATAACATCCTTGATTTTTTTTGGTTGTTGGCTGAACGGTTCGATATCTGCATGGATCTGAATATAAGCATTCCCACAAAAAATCAAGTATGGGTCAAGCCATTTTCACGCTGTGAAACTTTTTCAGGAGGGGAAATAGTCAGTGATGCCGCTGAATCCAAGGCCTTTAAGACGCTGCCAGATCAAAAACAACAGAAAAAAACCAACACTCAACACCAGCACCCGGACAAACACAGGTGCGGGATGGTATGCGATGCTCAACGCATCAAAGGTCATCACCACCTGATCTGCAACAGGTGGTGACAGTTTTGTGGAAAAAAGTCCCATGGCCTGGGAAATTCCTGCCAGGCCAAAAACCAGAGAACCGATTAAAAAGATATAACGCATGGTAAATACTCCATTTTCCGTTGACTGATTAATGATAAAAACAGCAAATCGCATACCATGATGTTAGCATATGGTTAAAATAGTGTAACTTTCTGTAATATAAAGAGTTTTAATGAGTCTGTTTTACAGGAGGAGAACCGGCAAAATGCACATTGGGTAATAAAAGTCATAAACGTATACTTTTTCTTCCGTTTCACGATCATTTTTTTTCGAACAAAACATGATTTATGGTGTCAATGCCAGTCAGAGAATCAAAAAAAAGGAGGATTTCATGATGATCTGGAAAAAAACACTGTTGATCGTATGTGCCACACTGACTGCTCTGTTCGGAATGAATGCGGTGGCATCACACGCAGGACAGCCTGAAGACAGCTTCAGGATTGAAACCAAAGAAATTCAAAACCGGAAAAAAGGCCCCCCGAAATTTGAGCTGGTCTATTTTACCCATGAAAAACACAGCACCGATTATGAGATCGGATGTGGCGACTGTCACCACGACAATGAAAACAACCCACTGGCCTTGAAAAGAGGGGATGCGGTTCAGCGGTGTGTGGCGTGTCATTCAATCGTTGAGAAAACAAAAGAAAACCGACAGGATATCATGGTTCTGGAAAACGCCATGCATGGCAACTGCATTACCTGCCACAAGCAGGTCAACACGGAAGCAGGAGACCCAAAAGGAATGAACGGCCCTGCCCCTGCAAGCTGTAGCAAATGTCATCAGTCCGCTGCAAAATAAGTAATGAATGGTATTAAACGGGGTCTCTGGTGCAGCTCAGGCCCGGGCCCCGTTCAGTAAAACAGTAAACACGGTGCCTTTGCCGGGAACAGATTCAAAATCGATCATCCCGCCATAGGTATCGATCAACCGGTGGATGATGGATAAACCAAGGCCGGTGCCATCAGGTTTTGTGGTAAAAAACGGATTAAACAGATGTTTGGTCTTTTCCGGGTCAATGCCCCTGCCGTTGTCTTCAACCATCAGGTATACCCGGTTGTTTTTCGACAGATGAACACGAACTTTGATTTCTCCGGTGTCAACAATGGCCTGGGCGGCATTTTTAAACAGGTTCCATAAAATCTGATGTAAATGGGCAGGATCCATGTTCACATACGCATTGGCGTTCAATCGCATGGAAAAACTGATCTTGCGGTTCCATTCAGGATCATTCAAAAACAACTCAACAGTGTCATGAATGGCATCATCCAGCTTGATCATCTGAGAATTCCGGGTGCTGGGCTTTGAAAACAGGCGGATGTCATTGACAATCTGCTTGAGCCGGTCAGTTTCCCGTAAAATAATCTGCATGAGCTTGTCTTCGTACGAACCTGGCTTTGCATCTTCCTGAAGCAGCTGAATGGAACCGGCAAGTGATGCCAGGGGATTTTTCACTTCATGGGCGATGCCTGAAATCAATTCATCCATCACTGCCAGCCGCTCCACCCGCTTTAAATGTTCTTCTGCAAGTTTTAAATCCTGTTTTGCCCCTTTCAGCTGAAATGCGAGAATCCCGCTGAGCACGGCAACCGCAAAACAGGCTGCCATGAAAATGACAATCCGGTATACCAGGTGAACCGGGTCAACCGTATCAAGTGATGACATCTGCGGCATGAATGGCTGGATCACTTCAAAATATTCAAATTCAACCAGAAGACCGTATTGCACACTGGACAGCATGGCAATCACCAGGCTGCCCTTTTGAAACAGCAGAATGGCGGCATAGATGATCACCACCAGATAAAGAAAGGTAAACATGCTTGAATAGCTGCCGGTCACATAAATAATGGCCGTCACCAGAATTGTGTCAATGACCGGTTGCAGATAAGCAAGAGAGATGGCGTTATGATACCGGCGAAGACAGACAAGATAGACAATGGACAACACCAGAATAAAGGCCGCAAGATAATACAGGGCCAAAAGAGGCTGAGACAGAAACGACACGTTTTCGCCTGAAGAAAAAACAAGGCAGGATACAATCAACAGCAGGGCAAAAATCACCCGGGAGGCGATCACCCACTTCATCTGGATGAAAAGGTCATCCCTGTTCGGTGAATGGATCCGGGCCATGGATTATGAAATCGCGCCAGCCATTTTAAATACCGGCAGATACATTGAAATGACCAGTCCGCCGATCACAACACCAAGAAACACCAGCATAAACGGTTCAATCATGTCTGTCAGATTTTTTACCGCCTGATCCACCTCTTCATCATAAAAATCTGCAATTTTTTCCATCATGGTATCCAGTGCACCTGTGGATTCTCCAACCGCAATCATGGAACAGACCATAGACGGGAAAACCCCGCTTTCAAGCAATGGATCCGCAATGGACCGGCCTTCAGCAATACCGGATTTAACATCCTGAATAGCGAATTCCACGATTTTGTTTCCCGATGTCTTGGCCACAATGTCCAGGGCCTCCAGAATAGACACCCCGCTGGAGATCATGGTGCTGGTGGTCCGGGTAAATTTTGCCACGGCAACTTTCCGGATCAGAAGACCGACAACCGGCAGGCGTAAAAACAGGTCATCCATGAAAATCCGGCCTCTGTCTGTATTGTAGAATCTCTTTATCAGAAAACCGATGACAAAGATCCCGGCAATCATATAGGGAAAATACTTTATGGCAAAATCACTCATGGCAACGACAATGAGCGTGGGCGTCGGCAGCGTGGCTCCGAAATCTGCAAACATCTCTGAAAAAACAGGAATCACAAACACCAGGATAATGGCCACCACCACCAGGGCCACAATCATGGTGATAATCGGATAGGTCATGGCACCTTTAACCTGGCGTTTCAGTTTGGCCATTTTTTCCATATATGCAGAAAGCCGGTTCAAGATAACGTCCAGAATACCACCGGCTTCTCCTGCTGCCACCATGTTGATAAACAGTTCATTAAATACCTTTGGAAATTTTTTCAGTGCATCGGCAAAGGTCTCACCGGATTCCACGGATTCCTTTATTTTTTTCAGATTCTTTTTAAAGGTTGGATTTTCCTGCTGGGCCTGAAGAATGTCCAGGCATTGCAGCAGGGGAAGACCGGCATCGATCATGGTGGAAAACTGCCGCGAAAAGATGATCACATCGTTTTCTTTTACTTTGGGTTGAAGAAATGAAACACTTTCAAAAAGATCTTTGGGTTTCTTTTTGATTTTTGTGTTGGAAATTTTTCGCCGTTGAAGACTGAGCCGGACCTGTTCAGGAGACTCCGCCTCCATCTCTCCTTTGACGGTTCTTCCCTTGGGGTTTTTTCCCTTCCATTGGTAAAGTATCGGCATGATCCATCCTTTAACTAATTTTCAAACCCAGAAGACTTATGATATCTTTTGTAAAATTCAATGGGATATACTATATAAATTTTATCTATTGATTACAACAGGAGTTATTTTTTGAGCAAAAAAAACAAGGTCCAACCGGTACACACCATTATTACCAGCCACGTTAATGCGGATTTTGATGCCATCGCATCGATGCTTGCCGCACAGAAGCTGTACCCGGATGGGGTGATCATCTTTCCCGGATCACAGGAAAAAAATCTGAGAGATTTTTTTATCCGGTCCACCAGTTATCTGTTCAACATGGCAGATCCTGCCACCATAGATTTCAGCACTGTTTCAACACTGGTGCTTGTGGACACCCGTCAGAAAAACCGACTGCCCCAGGTGGCGGATCTGCTGGAAAAAAAAGAGATCCAGATCCATATTTTTGATCACCATCCTTCAATGGAAGGCGATATTGTTGGTTCACTTGAAATGATCCAGACAGTTGGCTCCACCACAACCATATTGTGTGCCCGACTCCAGGAAAAACAGATCCGGCCTGATCCTGAAGAAGCCACTGTCATGGCTGCAGGAATTTATGAAGACACCGGTCTTTTTACCCATGCATCCACCACCACAGCAGACCTGGAACAGGCAGGCTTTCTTCTGTCCTGCGGTGCCAGCCTGAGCACCATTGTCAGTTTTGTGGTCAAAGAGATCAAATCCGAGCAGGTGACATGGCTGAATGAACTGCTCAACGAAATGAGCCTGCACCGCATCAACGGTGTGGATGTTTCGATCTCCGTCATCTCTTCCAACACCTATATTTCCGATCTGGCATCCATTGTCCAGAAAGTGGTGCGCATGGAAAACCTGGATATCTTTTTTGCCATTGTACTGATGGGCAACAAGGTTCACATTATCGCACGGAATCAGATTCCTGAAGTGGATGTCGGCAGAATTCTGTCAGGATTTGGTGGGGGCGGACACGCCTATGCCGCATCAGCCAAGGTCGATAACCAGACCCTTGCCCAGGTGGAAATGCAATTGATCCAGCGGCTTCAAAAAGAGGTAAAAAGCATTCAGGTGGCAAAAAATCTCATGTCATCGCCTGCCATCACCATTGCCCACACTGCCACCTGTAAAATGGCCAGCAGCCTGATGACCCGATACAGCATCAATACCCTGCTGGTCGTTGACAAAACCCGCAACACCTATCTTGGGTATATCTCCCGGCAGATCATTGAAAAAATGATGTATCACAAACTCAATCATCTTGCAGTTTCCGAATATATGAATTCTGAAGTCAGGCACATCCCTTCAAATGCTGATCTTTCCCTGATCGAACGCTATATTATCGAGGAGAAACACAAAATTCTCCCGGTGATTGACGACGGCCATATCAAAGGCGTCATCACCCGGACAGATCTTCTCAATTACCTGGTACAGCACAACAAAACCGTTAAACGCCATGAAACAGAGCTGGGAATCAACCGCAATGCGAAAATCCGGCAGATTGAAAATATCCTGTATCAGCGACTGGATCAGCACACACGGGAACTGCTTGAAAACATTGGCAAAACAGGACAGGATCTTGGACTGGATCTGTATGTTGTCGGCGGATTTGTCAGAGACCTGCTGTTGAACCGGCCCATCGAAGATATTGACATTGTGGTTGAAGGCGACGGGATTGAATTTGCCAAAGCCTACGCCAAAAAGGAGGGGTGCCGGGTCAATACCCATAAAAAATTTGGCACGGCTGTTATCATTTACCCGGACAATTTTAAAATTGATGTGGCGTCAGCCCGGCTGGAATATTACAAAACCCCTGCAGCGCTTCCGATTGTAGAAAACAGTTCCATTAAACTGGATCTGGCCCGAAGGGATTTTACCATCAACAGCCTGGCCATCAGTATCAATCCGGAAACCTTCGGCACCATGATCGATTATTTCGGCGCCAACAGAGATTTAAAGGACAAGACCATCCGCACAATTCACAATCTCAGTTTTGTGGAAGACCCCACCCGCATCTTCAGAGCCATCAAGTTTTCCAACCGGTTCGGCTTCAACATCGGGAAAGTCACGTCCAATCTGATTCAAAATGCCATTAAAATCGACTGTTTTAAAAATCTGAGTGGATTGAGAGTTCTGTCTGAACTCAAACAGATTTTTGAAGAGGAAAACCCCATTCCAGCCATCCGCATGATGCAGGATTACGGGCTTGAAAAAATGATCCATGACAAACTGGAGCTCCGTCCAAACACCTATCATTTGCTGGAATCGGTCAACAAAACCCTCTCCTGGCATGATCTTTTGTATGTCAATGTTGATTATCCCCGATGGGCTGTGTATTTTATGGCAATCTTACACCGGTGCCCCTATGCGGTCTGTGATCAGATCTGTGACCGCCTGAACATACCGGTCAAAGAAAGACTGCTGCTGATGGAAAAACGCTACAAAGCAGAAAAACAGGTTCAGCTCATTGAAAATACAGATCAGTACTCCCAGAGTGATCTTTACTGGGCATTGATCAATTTTAAAACCGAACTGATCCTCTACATGATGGCCCTGGCAACCGGAGAAAAAACCAAAAAAGCCATTTCTTACTTTTATACCCATCACAGGCAGATCGCTCCGTTGATCAGAGGCAGGGATTTAATCGGGCTTGGACTAAAGCCGGGACCTGCTTTCACACGCATTATGAATGAAATTGTCAATGAAAAGGTTGCCGGAAAACTGCCAACCAAAAAAAAAGAGATCCAGTTTGCCCAGGCATATGCTGCAGCAAACAAACTTATTGATTAAATTTCAGGTTTCTGGTAGTGCCTCGATGGTTTGACCAACGTTTATAAAAATTCGATAACCTTGACTTTAGAAAGTGTAACCCATGAAAAATGCAGATTATTTAACCGGAATCACCACCAGCGGAACTCCTCATCTGGGCAATTATGTAGGGGCGATTCGTCCGGCTGTTGAAACCAGTAAAGACCCGAACCTGACCTCATATTATTTTCTGGCTGATTATCACTCGCTGATTAAAAATCATGACCCAAAACTTCGGAAACAGTCTGCCCTGGAGATTGCCGCAGCCTGGATCGCCCTTGGCCTTGACCATGACAATTGTGTATTTTACCGCCAGTCAGATATCCCGGAAATTCCTGAGCTCACCTGGATTTTAACCACTTTGACGGCAAAGGGACTGATGAACCGGGCCCATGCCTACAAAGCCAGTGTTGCTGACAATGAAGAACATGACGGAAATGATCCGGATAAAGGCATTACCATGGGATTGTTCTCCTATCCGATTCTCATGGCCGCAGATATCCTGATGTTCAATGCCGTAAAGGTTCCGGTGGGAAAAGATCAGGTCCAGCATTTGGAAATGACCCGCGATATTGCCGCCCGCTTCAACCATGTCTACAAAAAGCTGTTTATTCTTCCGGAAGTGGTGGTGGATGAAAATGCAGCGGTCCTGTCCGGACTGGATGGCCGCAAGATGAGCAAAAGCTATCACAATTTCATTCCACTGTTTGACACTGAAAAACGGCTGAGAAAAATGGTCATGAAGATCCAGACCAACTCGCTTGGTCCGGATGAACCCAAAGACCCGGATACCTGCACCCTTTTTTCAATTTATAAAGCGTTTGCCACGCCAGCAGAAACCAGGGCAATGGCAGAGCGCTACCAGCAGGGTATTGGATGGGGAACCGTGAAACAGGAACTGTTTGAATACATCAATGAGATATTAAAAGCACCCAGAGCCGTGTATGATGAATTGATCAAACAGCCGGGTGAAATCGACCATATCCTGAAAAAAGGGGCAGAAAAAGCAAGAAAATTTTCTGTTCCTTTTCTGGAAAAGATCCGGAAAGCAACCGGAATCAGCTCACTGGGTTAACGTTTTTATTTCTGCAGGCGTTAAAAACCGCCACCTGCCTTCTTCTAAATTTCCCAGCTTGATGTTTGCCATGCGTATCCGCTGCAGACTGACAACCTGATTGCCGGTTTTTCCCACCATTTTTCGAATCTGCCGGTTCAATCCCTGCTGGAGAACCATATTGAATCGATTGTCTGAAATGCGACGGACCCGGGCCTTCCGGGTCCGGGTTCCATTGATGACCATACCGGATGCCATCTGGTGTAATGCGTCATCGGATATGGGATGCTGCGTTGTGACAATATATTCTTTTTCATGATCAAAAGAAGGATGGGACAGTTTATTGTGCAGATCGCCATCATTGGTCATCAGCACCAGACCGATCGAGTCCTTGTCCAGACGGCCCACAGGATAGATCCGCTCTGGAATACTGACCAGATCCGTTATAATTCTGGCATTTTGGTGGGAGCAGGATGTCACAACCCCTTTGGGTTTGTTGACCAGGATATAGATTTTAGGATCCTGCTGTTTTAAGACAACAGGCTCCCCGTCACAGCAGACCTGATCAGATTGCGGATCAACATGGGTCCCCAGCTTGCAGACAACAGCGGAATTGACAGTAATCCGGCCATCCAGAATATATGTTTCAGCCTTTCGCCGGGAACACAGACCGGCATGGGCCAGAAATTTTTGAAGCCGCATCATCAGGACCGGTAATCCGCATTGATCTTGACATAGTCTTCACTGAAATCACAGAACCAGTAAAAATCTGAAAACTGCCCCAGTTTCAGGTCCAGCGTAAGGGTAATTTCCCTATTTTTCATGACCGCACCGGCTTTTTTTTCTGCATCAGGTCCCAGCCAGCAGCCATTTAGCACCAGCGGCTGCTCATCAAAATACAGATCCAGCAGATCCGGATCAAGATAGGCACCAGATCTGCCTGCTGCAGCGGTAATCCGTCCCCAGTTGGGATCTTCTCCGTACAGAGCGGTTTTCACCAGATTGGAATGGGCAACTGCTTCACACACTTTATAGGCATCAGATTCACTGGCAGCATTCCGGGTGATGATTTGAACCAGCTTTGTGGCGCCCTCTCCGTCCCGGACAATGGTTTTGGCCAGTTCAAGGCAGACCTGGTGGAGGTGCTGCTGAAAAATCAAAAGTGCTGATTCAGACTGAACCAACACGCCGGATGTCCCGTTTGCCAGAGCCAGAATTGTGTCGTTGGTGCTGGTGTCCCCGTCTACACTGATGCGGTTAAAGGATTTTTCAGCGGCTGCAGTGAGCTGGGCATGGAGGGTTTCAGCGTCAATACAGACATCCGTACAGATAAAACCAAGCATGGTGGCCATATCCGGCCGGATCATACCGGAACCCTTGGCAATCCCGGTAATGGTAAATGTTTTGCTGTCAATGCATCCGGTCACCGTGACAATCTTGCGGCACAGGTCGGTTGTCAGAATGGCATCTGCAAAATCGGTCAAACCAGTATCGCTCAGCTGGCCTTTCAGTGCTGTAATGCCTGGTTCAAATTTTTCCAGCGGCAATGGTGCACCAATCACACCAGTGGAACAGACCTGAACCAGATTTTCCGGAATATCACATGCGTTGGCCACCATTTTGGAGCAGGCCATCGCATCTTCGATCCCTTTTTTTCCTGTAAAACAATTGGCGTTTCCGCTGTTGACCAGAATGGCCTGGCACAGCCCGGCCTTGATTTTTTCCCGTCCCAGGGTAACCGGCGCAGCCACCACTTTGTTCCGTGTAAACAGGGCCGCTGCTGTTGCTGGTTTTTCGGAAAAAATCAGTCCCAGGTCCTTTTTCCCGTTTTTTTTAATTGCCGCACTGACACCGGCAAATGTAAACCCCTTCATAACGTGTGACTCCTGAAAAATTAAAATTTGTTAGTATATGCCAGATCTGATGTCATGTAAAGAATCGAGTGATAATTTTTTATGCAATTCTGCTCAAATCAATCGGTGTCTGCCGGGATTCCGGGGCTGCGTTATCCGACAATAAAACCGTTTCCGGAGAAAATCCATACAGCCTCGATTTGAACTTCGTTAGAAAAAAATCCGCATCAAGGCGGCATTCCGATCCAAACGCGGTTTGCAGAAAATCAAATTTCTCAATATAGGCCTGGATGATTCGAAAACTTGACTTTACAGGAATGCGCTGAATCCTGCCGGACATCTGAAGCCCGAAAATATCGGTCATACCGTCTGAATCATGAAAAACAGCAGCCCCGACAACCTGATGATCTGCAGCGTACCGGATATGCCTGGACAACGGGGAGGAAAAAAAATAAAACCTGCTGTGACGATAAACAAAATACACAGGTGATGCCCATGAATCACCCATGTCTGACACTGCCAGGGTCATCACGCGGCTGGTGTTGAGTAAATGCCGTAATCGATTGATCTGTGTTTCCTGCACCGATGCCTCCTGTGAGCCGGTTGAAATGGGTGTATCTTAATACACAATGCTGCTGAATAAAACCCTGGTTGACAAAAAACACCGGTATTGGCATGATACAATTGTGTTAAGAATTGCATATACAATCATATATCGGATACACACCCATGACCACGGAAAATTTTCTTGAAGGCTGCCTGTTTTTCAATGCCAATGCCCTGTCCAGATCGTTGCTGAAAATCGCGGAATCTGAATTCAAAGCCCTTAAAATCTCACCAGCCCATGCATCCTTTCTGCTGGTGGTGTACGACACCCCCGGCATCAGCCCCAAACAGATCAGCTCTCAGCTCAACCTGACGCCTTCTACCATCAGCCGCTTTTTAGAATCCCTTGTCAAAAAACGGCTGTTGACCCGCACCAGCAAAGGTAAGTCCGCCTTTATATTCCCCACAAATAAAGGCCTGGAACTCCAGCCGGACATTGCCCTTGCCTATAAAAATCTTTGCCTCAAATATGTCAGCATTCTTGGCAAAGCCACCGCAGAAAAACTGGCGTGCGACCTTCTTGATGCCAACCAGCTGCTGGCAGACCGTTTTGACGAATATGAAAAAAAATTATAAACTCTGTGTTGAATATGACGGAACAGACTTTTTCGGCTGGCAGCGGCAGAAAGATGCCCAAACCGTTCAAGGGGTGCTTGAATCCGCTCTTTCCCGAATTTTAAACCAGCAGATCCAGATCCACGGTTCCGGCCGAACCGATGCAGGGGTGCATGCCCTGGCCCAGGTTGCCAGCTTCACTGCAGACACCCATATGCTGCCGCGTGCATTACAAAAAAGCCTGAACAGCCTGATCAAAGCGCCAGTCGTGATTCGGGACTGCCATGTGGTATCACTGGATTTTCATGCCCAGTACAGTGCTGTTTCAAAAACGTATCAGTATGTGATTTATAACCATCCTACACCCTGCGCTGTTTTCCGGCAGTACCAATGGCATATCCGCCAAATGCTGGATATCGAAGCCATGAACCTGTGCTGCGAAAAACTCATTGGAACCCATGACTTCAAATCATTTGAAAACACCGGAAGCCCGAGGAAATCCACTGTTCGCGAGGTGTTTTTCTGCCGGGTCCAAAAACAGCCTTTCAGCCGGATTGTATTTGAGATCTGTGCCAGCGGCTTTTTAAAATACATGGTTCGAAACATTACTGGCACCCTTGTTCTTGCCGGTCAACACAGGATTTCACCCCAGGACTTTGACCGGATCTTACAGGCAAAGGACAGAACAACAGCGGGGCCGACCGCCCCGCCCCATGGTCTGTTCCTGAGCTGTGTAAATTACGCGTGATCTTTTATTTTGCGAATATGGTCGTTATAGAATGAGATGATATCCCGGCGGTAAATCAGGCCAAAGAGTCTTTCTGGATCGTTTTCATCCACCACAGGCAGTGCATCAATGTTTTTTTGGGTCAGTTTCAGCAGTGCAGTGTTCAGGTCTTCTTGAAGTGTGGTGCTGATGATATCCGTGATCATGATGTCTTTCATGATCACCAGCTCTTCGATATCATTGCTGAAAAGGACTTCCCGTATGTCTGTCGATGAAAAGATACCGCAAAACCGCCCCTGGTGATTGAGCACCGGAAAATAGTGCTGCTTGGTGGCTGAAAAAAATGTTTTGAACTTACTGAACACCATCTCTTCATTGACACAGGGGACCTCTTTGATCAGATGCTGCAGATCCTTCAACTTGATGGTCTGCAGGATATCCATCATGAATTCACCAGCATGGGCTGGCGAATCAATCCTGGATTTAACCTGATTTTTAAAAATGGTCCATCTCTGGCTGAGCAGATAGCAGATTGAACATACCAAAAGGCTTGGCAGCAGCAGATGGTAAGAGTTGGACATTTCGCTGATAAAAATAATGGTGGAAATCGGAGTGTTGGACACCGCTGCAAAAAAACCTGCCATCCCCACGATAACAAAAGCGCCAGGGGCAGTAACCACCGAAGGCAGGAAAATGTGAAACAGTTTGCCCACAGCTCCCCCCATGGCACCACCAATGACGACGGACGGCCCGAAAACCCCACCGCTGCCGCCAGATCCAATGGAAAATGCCGTGGTAAAGATTTTTCCGATGGCCAGAGCAATCAAAGTGGGAATGGCCACCTGGCTGAAAATCGCCTGCTGGGTAATCCCATATCCAAACGCCAGGGTGTAGGGAAGAAAAAAACCGATCATTCCGGTAAAAAGACCCCCCAGTGCAGGTTTGAAATGATTGGGGATACGCATTTTCTTAAACACGTCAACGATGGTGTAAAACACCTTGACATATACAGCCCCTGTCACGACCAGGACACCGGCAAGCACCAGATATGGCCCCAGTTCCAGAGGATTCTGGAATTTGAAGCCAGGTGAATCAAACAATGACCCCCAGCCAAATACCAGGCAGAAAATACAATAGGCCACCACAGAGGAAATCCCGGCAGGAATGATGACTTCAGATTCAAAATCAGGATCACGGTACAAGACTTCTGCGGCAAACAGAGCGCCGGCCAGAGGCGCCCTGAAAATACTGCCGACCCCAGCTCCGATGCCAGCCGCCATCATGATACGCCGTTCCCGTTCAGACAAGTTGAATTTTGTGGCCAGAAACGACCCAAACCCTGCCCCGATCTGTGCAATCGGTCCTTCTTTCCCACCGGAACCGCCCGTGGTCAGGGTGATGGTGGAGGCAATGGTTTTAATAAACGGTATTCTGCCGCGGATCACACCGCCTTTGTGATGATAGGCATCAATGGCGGCATCGGTTCCATGGCCTTCAGCTTCCGGGGCAAATGTGTAGACCAGCCAGCCGGAAACAAGTCCGCCAAAGGCTGGAAGAAACAGCAAAACCCATCGGTTAAAGGGTGTATTGGTGTGGGGAAGCAGCAGGTGTTCCCCGGCTGGGGCTTCAGGCCGGTATCCTGCCATCATGTCCAGAAAAAAATGCATACCCAGACCACACAGATAATGGAAAACAATTGCTCCAAAGCCGGCAATCACACCGATCAGCACAAAATAACACAGCCATTTTCCGGCAATTGCAATGTCGTGGGAGCCCAGTTTTTCCGTAAAGCCCATGCAGACTAACCTTTTCGGAGGTCGTTTATTCCGCTGACAATGATATCAAAAAGTGTTTCCACATCAGATTCTTCCAGGCATGAAAATGCCACTCGGATATTTTTCTCTCCCAGGGCAATCAATCCGGTTCCATATTTTTCCAGCAGATGCACCCGCAATTGCTCTGCATTGACATCTTTCAAGCGGATACACATAAAATATCCGGAATTAAACGGATACACATCAAACGCATCAGCAAATTTCGGATCGCTGAGTACCGCTTTCATTTTCACTGCACGACGCTTGAGCAGGTCAAATTTCTCCTGTTTTAATGCGTCATAGTCCTTATCTGCCATGGATTTAAGCAACAGGGTCTGACTCAGGTGAGAGGCATTGGAAATATTGCCCCGGATACATCCGGCGGTCTTTTTTTCAAGCGCCTCAAGAAGATCTGCCGCATCATCATGAACACCATAGGTGATAAATCCGGTTCTGAATCCCCAGACATAGTCCTCTTTTGTGGCACCGTCCAGCTTTACCGCCAAAAGACGCGGATCTGCACCAGCCAGTTTGGCAAAAATCGATTCCTTGCAGGTTTCCGCCTCGAAAAACAGGCCAAAATACGCATCATCACAGGCTGCCACAACATTGGTGCCTTTTTTTGCAATATCGATTAAAATATCTGCCACTTTCCGGGATTCAGAAACACTCAACGAATAGCCGCTTGGGTTATGGGGAAAATTCAGTATGGTAATAATTTTTTTGTTTTTTGCTGCCTGCTCCCGCATGACTGTTTCAAACGACTCGAGATTAAACCGTGTCAGATCATCATCATATGCTTTATAATGGATGATTTCTGCACTGTTGCGCACCGTGAATGTCATGTTGTAATTGCCCCACATCATGTCCGGCAGGAC
>JAABSK010000463.1:0-314 GCA_011390435.1 Desulfobacteraceae bacterium
TATGTGTAATCACCCCGGTATAGGGAGATCGTACCAGCAGGGTTTTTTTGACCTTTCCGCTTTTTTCCATCGCTGAAATTTCCGTGTCGGCAATATCAAAATAGCTGAGTCTTTTCTGGGCAGACTCCATAATTTCTTTATTCAGCGGTGTTCTGCTTTTTTGATAATTTTTAAAAGCAGACAGATACTCCTCCTGTGATGCGAGGAGAGACGGAGAATATATCTCATACAGCGGCTGCCCCTTTTGAACATAAAAACCGGTGTAATCCGCGTAAAGTTTTTCGATCCACCCGCCGGCTTTTTCACTGACAATG
>JAABSK010000463.1:324-2646 GCA_011390435.1 Desulfobacteraceae bacterium
TGCCTGTCCTGGTTTCATCAAAAGTGATATGCCCGTAGGTTTTTATGGTATGATTCAGCGGCCCTTTTTGAACGGTTTCAATCTTTAACCCCATGTTTTGCTCAACAATCGGGTCAATTTTGATATCCACCCCGCCAACGAGCTCGTCTTCATATACCGGAACCAGGTCCATCCCCATTTTGCTTTTGCCGGGCTGTTCGTATATTTCAGTGGGATCCATCGGCGCTTTCCAGTATACTATTTTACGCTCGCCAGCGTCGTTTGATCCGGATCTGTCTGAGTTTACAGTTTCAACACTGCCACGATGATCCAGGTCTGTATTGATCAATCTGATAAGGGACCAGAAAACAGAACCGGTAATCACGGCAGTGATGATGATCGTTATGAATATTGATTTTTGAATGCTTTTGGGTTCCATAGTGGTTTCCTTATCATTTTGTATTTCAGAAGCTCTTCCCAATTGTTTTCTCAAGATCAGCGATGGCGGCACCAAGATCGGACTGCTTTTGGGCAATGGTTAATTTTACCTGGAGCCAGTCTGTATAAGATCCGATCGCCTGAGAGAAAGGGATTGATCCGGATTCATATTCGCGCGTCGAAACATCCAATGCAGATTTTGACAATGATAAAATTTTATCCCTGTACAGAATGAGCTCCCTGTCGTTTTTGTCGCTTTTAAACCAGGCAGTTCGAACCATTGTGTCTGTTGCATTTTCCTGTTGGATCAGCGATTGTTTTATGCTTTCAAGGGTCTGCTTTGTCTGGTTCAGCCAGGGATTCTCGATGCCGTACCAGGGTTTGAGCGGGGTTTGGTTCTTCATTGCCGCCATTGTTGTCTCTGAAAAAGAAGATTTGTCTGCGCCAGATCCTACTGTATTGACGGCGTCATTATTAAAAGCTGAGAAATTGAGTGTCGGCGGGCTTTGAATCATCGATTCTGCCATTTCAATCATATGTTGAACCTTGCTTATCTGGTGGCGGGTTGCTTTGAGTTCCTGCCTGTTTTTCCGGGCCAGAGCATACAGCGACTCCAGAGGTGGGATTTTTTTGTCTGCGTGAATGACGACAGCATGGCCAAGCTTAGAATCCGGCGATAGATTCAGCAGTTCCTTAAGTTTTGCTTCAATATTTTTTTTCCTGGAAGCGAGCGTGATAAGCTCTTCTTTCAGGATTTCTGTTTTAATATTAATTTTGATGATGTCCTGAAAACTTGTTTTTCCACTTTTATAAAGGGCGTCCGCTACATCTTTCAGGCGATTGAACGCATCGATCGTTTCTGAGGTGACCCTGGCAGCGCGTTCTATGAATATGAGATCCCAGAAGCTTTTACGGGTTTCGGTAATGATTTCCTTCTGGGTGATGCTCATTTTTTCCGTAAGAATGGCCACTTGTTCCTGAATAATTCGACCTTTAAGTGATGTTAAGCCTGGGAAAGGATATTTAAGCTGAATGGAATCCTTCATTTTCAACGGCCCTGTCTTATTGTTCAGCTCCTGGGTAAATGCAGTGTATTGTTTCAGGTTCTCATCGAGATCAATCACCTGGTTAAAAGACTCGAGCGCTGCCACCACTTTTTTCTGTGCAGATAATACAGCAGGGTTTCTGAATCCTGCGATAATCTCTATTTCATCCAGTTTGAGTTGATCACCCACCAGTCTTTCAACTGCATCCTGATTTTTCGCTGTTGCTGCCAAACGGGCAAGCTCTGCGGGTTCAACGGTATTTAAAAATTCGATGGGCTGGTCTGTTGCAATGTTTTTTTTCATCTGACTTCTCAATGTGTCTATCTCAAAGGCCATCCTGTCTGCAGGTACCAGGGGAGGGGTTTTCCCATCAGTCAGTTGATGTGTTAAAAAATCGGTATAGAAATCAGGAGGCGTATAATTCTCAATTGCCTGATTCATTTTGGAATTGCCGGCAGACAAAGGTGACGTGAAAATCAACCCTGCAATGAAAAGAATGGATAGTTTCAGTTTCAGGAGTTGCCCTCTTTTTTTAAAGCCACCGTTTTTTTATCCAGTATAACGCCGGTCAGCTGCTCAAGCCTGACAAGATTTTTGCCGTAATCAGCCCTGGCACGGGCAAGGGATAATTGAAAGTTATAGACTGTCGCCTGAACTTCGATAAAATCGGAAAAGCTTCCCATGCCTTCTCGAAGCCAGGTTTCAGAAGTTTGGACAGATTTCAACGCCTGGGGGAGAAGGTTGTCTCTATAGAGTGTGATCAGCCTTTTGGAGTTCTGAAGTCTAAACCAGAGCCTGCTGATTTTTTCTTTTGTCTGATTTATGGCTTGTTGTTTATCAGCCTTGGCTTTCTGCATGG
>JAABSK010000464.1 GCA_011390435.1 Desulfobacteraceae bacterium
CAATTTTGCCGTAAATGGGCAGCAAGTAATGTTCTCCAGAGCGGCGGATCAGCCAGGGCGAGGACCGGTTGGGCCAGTAATCGGGTCTTTCACGCTGGTAACCGTTGGCAATTACCTGGCGGAACAGCCCGTAATCATAGTTGATGCCATACCCAGAACCCGGCATATCCAGACTGGCCATAGAGTCCAGAAAACAGGCCGCCAGCCGTCCCAGCCCCCCGTTGCCCAGGGCCGGGTCCTGTTCTTCTTCCACCAGTTTTTCCAGATCAATGTCCTGGTTTTTCAAAAACCGGGCGCAGGCGTCGAAAATGCCCAGGTTCATCAGGTTGTTGGACAACAGCCGATGAGAAATTCCATGGACAGGTAATACACCTGTTTACTGTTGTTTTTTTCATATCGTTTCCGGGTGTCGAAATGGATGTCCATCAAGTATTTGCCCACGGCATAAGACACTGCGTTGAGCTGGTCTTTTTTCGTGGCCTTGGCCAGAGGTTTGCCTAAAACATATTTCACATACTGCTGAAACGACAATTCAAAACTGGTGAAGTCAAAATACGCCATAACTGCCTCCCATCTGTCCAGAGATTAAGCGGCCCGGCCGGTGCCGGGCCCGCATTTGCGTGGATAAGGTTTGTCCCGATCAGATCCGGTTGCTTAAATCCGAGCCGAACACGCATGAGTGCCCGTGAGTTCCAAAATCAGGCATCCGAGGTCAGGGTTCTGAGGACATCTTCCTTGCCGATGATCCCCACCAGTTTTTTGTTTTCCACCACAGGGATGGTATGGAAATGTTTTTCCACCATGAGGCTGGCGATCTCACTGACCGGTGTGTCCGGCGTCACGGTTATAACATCCTTGACCATGGCCTGGGCCACGGTGGCAGCGGCAATCTTCTGAAATTCGTCATCCAGTTTTTTTGAGGAGAACAACGGGAAAACGGAATCCAGGATGGTGAAAATCGGGGGAATCGGCATCTCTTTCTGCTGAAAGATCAGATCGCTCTGGCACAGGATGCCTTTGAGTTCTCCCTGGTCATTGACCACCGGCATCCCGTTGATATGGTTTTCGAGCAGTATTTTTACTGCCCGGGTGATATCGGTATCCGGGGTCACGCTGATGATGCGGGTTTGCATAATGTCGCGGGCGTTGATCATGGCAGTCTCCTTTCCAGACTATGGGAATCGGCATAAACAAACAGTTAAGGAAATTATACCCCAAACACGCAATCACAACAAGTATAGAAAAACAGCAGGAAAAAAATTGACTTTGCTGGGATTGGTGGCCATTATCTGTTAAGGTGAATGTGGTGTTTCAATCAACCCTCATACAAGGAGGACTTATGAATTTGGCCATAACATTTAAGCAGATGGAATCCTCGGACGCCCTGAAAACCTATGCCCAGGAAAAACTGGACAGACTGGACAAGATGCTGGAGGCCCCGGGTGAGGCAAACCTGGTATTGTCTGTTGAAAAAATTCGACATATTGCAGAGATAAACCTGGTCAGCGATAAACTGAGAATAAACGCCAAAGAAGAAGCGGAAACCATGTATTCCGCCCTTGACGGCCTGTCTGACAAAGTGCAGACCCAGATAAAAAAGATCAAGGAAAAAGCCCGGCGGCACCTGGCCGGAGACAAGCAGACCATTAAAACCAATCCAGAGCTTGAGGCCTTGTTAAAATAAAAAATAAAAATCTGCCGCCGTCAACCGGGGCAGCTTAAGAACAAACAAATGCCGCCGAGACGGAACCCCTTCCGCCCCGGCGGTTATTTTTTTTGTGAGTCGATATCCGGCAGCCCGGTGATATCCACGATTTTTCCGTTCAAGTAGTTTTTGGTCCGGTACCTGGAAATCTGCATCAGTTTTTTGGTGATATCGGCCATTCTTTCCAGCTGGGCTTGGATTTTCTTGATTCTGGGATAATTGGGGTCATCCTCTGGCATATCCAGCATAATCAACTCAAAATAGCCGGATATGCTCATCAGCGGCTGATTCATTTCATGGCACACCGCGCCGGAGAGTTCGAGCACCCCCTGAAGCCGGTCCTTTTCCCTGCGCACGTTTTCTGATTCTATTCTCGGGGAGATGTCCGTCAACACGGAAACTTTTTTATCCGCTGTAAAAGAAGACCGGATTTCAACATCTTTGGCTTCCCGGTTTTTGCAGGTGATCCTGAATTCACGGATATGTATCTGGTCCTGTACCTCTGTATCATTTTTCCAGGCATCCAGAATTTTTTTACGGTAATTTTTATCTGGATAGGCTTGTTGAAACCAGGCTTTTTTGTCTGGAATTTCGGCCAGGGTATAACCGGTTATTTTCGTGAAATGTGGATTCACATACAGGTACCGGTCATCTTTGTCAATCAGGGAAATGCCATGGGGCGTGCTTTCCAGGATCAGAGAAAGGAGCTCTTTTTCCTTTTGAACGGCTGCTTCCGCTGTCTCTTTTCTATTTCTGATCCGGATGGTCTGCCAGGTGATAAAAAAAGAAAGCGCAAGCACCACCGACAATATAATGATAAATATATGGGTCAGCTTGCCGGTAACGATTTGAACCTCTTCTTTGATATCCTCGACATACAGGCCGGTTCCAACAATCCACCCCCAGGTGTTGAATCCTTTTACAAAGGAAATCTTGGGG
>JAABSK010000465.1 GCA_011390435.1 Desulfobacteraceae bacterium
GACAATCAGACCGTTCAACGGTTCTTTTTTCCGGTATTTTGCCAGTAGGCCCAAGAATTTCTGCCACTCATCCCTGTCTTTTCCTTCATCCACCGGAACGGCATACCGTCCGGCCGTATCAATGAGTATGGCCTGTTCAAAAAACCACCAGTCACAGTTTCGTGTGCCTGAAATACCCAAAACGCTGCCAACCTCCCCAAATGACGACGAAAGATCCGCACTTTGGATGGCTGTGGTCTTGCCGGTACCACTTTTTCCAATAATCATATACCAGGGAAGGACATACAGCGGATTCCCCTTTTTTTTCAAATGGGATTTACTCAAGGCAGCAATGGCCTGCTTCCATTTTTCCTGCATCTCTTTGGAAACTTCGCGGCTTTTTTGATCCCTGGATGCCATGGCCGCATTATCCTGTTCGATGATCTGGGATACAAACTGCTGTTCTTTTTTTCTGAGAAGCAGTTTATAAATCAACCAGACCCAAAGCAGTATACCAATCAGGCCGGCAATGATAAAAAAGCAGACCCACCATGGCCAGCCGGCCCATAAGACCCCGGCAAAAATGACAAACCCGATAAAGACAAGAAAAGCGAAGAAAAAAAATATTTTGAGCAAAAAAGCCAACTTCTTTTTCATTTAAGGCACCCGGGTAATTAAAGTTTGACCCATATTTTTCAACACAAAGCTATAAATCAGGAACAGCAGGCCGAAAAAGCCTGCCGGCACCAGAAAAGCCACAGGGGATATCCAGGAAAACCGCTTTGATTCGCCAGTATACTGGCTATCCTGATCCTTGACATATGATTTGGGGAAAAGTGTGATACGCTCCATATCCGGCAGGTCCATAGAGCTGCCGGTCAGCAGCTTCAGGTTGGATATCTTTAGCTGATCCAACAGCATCTCATCACCCTGCCTGTGGTATTGTCCCGTAAAACCCAGAGCCAGGCAGATATAATATACTTCTCTGACCTGATTCTGATGGGGTCCGATCATATTGAGTTTCTGGAAAAAAAGCTCCCCGGCATCTGCTGTCTGAAAAAACCTGCGCTGAAGCTGATTCCCCTGCCAATGACGACGCCCTTCCCAGTTACTGCGCAGGATACTTTCATCTATCCAGGCAAATACGGCGAACCTGGCAAGATCATAATCCTCCCGAGAGATCCCGCCAGTCTCAAAAACAGCTTCGCTGTCATTGATCAACCGGTCAAAATGACTGACGGCCTGATCAAATGGAATGGTTCCTTTGTCTTTTTGTTTCAGTAACAGGATGGTATACGAAACCATATCGGTAAAACAATCCGCCAGCCTCATAATTTCAATTCCTTTTCACGATCATCAGTTCCACTGCCAGGTCTTCCGGGGCCATGTCCCAGTAAAGCGCCATATTGTTTGCCCTGGGTACCGGCTCCCACTGTTTGCCATGATGGTCGATCCGGAAGTACAGGGCATTGGATTTTCGGGGCAGTTCCTGGGGAATGGTTTCCAGGTGTGACAGGTGGATTCCGGGCAGCGACTGGGCAATCAGAATGGGCAGAGCTTCCCTGGTACTTAATTTTGCGATACCGGCCATGGCATCGATAATCTTGTCTGCCTGCTGCTGCGATTCCATTACCAGATAGTATCGGCTTGACCCTTCAAACAATGCCGGGGCAAGCTCCGCTGTGAAATAGGTGCCGTCAAAAGGCAGAGATATGATATATTCAGGTCCGGCCGTTATTTCATCAAGCAGCCTTGTAATCAGATGCTGGGCTCCGGAAAAACAGGCCCACAGTTTCTGATGATCATAGTCTGCCATGAGTGCGGTACCGTCATCGAGTTCTCCGGTAGCTGACACGGTTGCTGAAAAAGAAGATAGTTCTCCCACAATCTGCTTGAGCAGACCGTAGACCGCCCACGGATGACACTGGACGACACCGGTCATATGTATCAAAAGAGGCACATATCGGTTCAGGGATCGCAATGCCATCATATACACCATATCCCTGGATCCGAATTCCGCAGTGTGAACCCCCTTTGTCCGTTTCACCGCCTCAAGCTGCCTTGTTTTGGAAAAAAGCTGGTCCCGGATCTCCTTGACAATCCCCGACAAAACATCTGAGCCGGCAAAGGTAATGCAGGGTGGGATGAACTCCTTGTCCACGACCACTTTTTCAAGATTGCGTTTCAACCGTGCAATGGGCATCAGTTGATATTCTCCCTGAAAATCCATCTCAGTTTCCCAGAATATTTTCACCAGAAACTGCATCTGCCTGACTTCAGCTTTAGGTCCGTCACCATGCAGATCCGCAATCTCCATGGACTCACTCAAGGAAAAAAAACGGGTAGCCACCTGGGAAAGGTCCCCTCCCCCCTCAACAGCCGTGACATTCTGACTGTCGTCGTTCCATTTTTTGAGGCCCAGAAAAACGCTGAATGCCCGGCCGCCGTCTTTCCATGCGGTTTCAAATGAGCGGGCCTGAATCAGGGCGTTTTCGCCAAGAATGACATGGGTATGATCCGGAAAGACAAATTCCCCGGAGACCATGTCAAACACATGACCGTCCAGGGCCGCCTTATCAATCTTAAAACTGCCGGCGCCCCAGAAATGCGGAAGCAGAAACCGGAAAAATGGATCTGTATGCGACCTGCTGTAAAGAT
>JAABSK010000466.1 GCA_011390435.1 Desulfobacteraceae bacterium
AACGGGCCGCTTGAAGATAAACGGGTACCGTTTTTTGGTTTTACGCCGCCTCTGACTGAAGTTTGAGATCTCTGACATCCTTTTTAAACGGGCTGCTCTGAAGCCAGGTGGTCCATCCCAGGGATCCGGATTCACCCAGGCGTATCACCGGTACCTCTGCAGCTTTCAAAATGAGCTGAAGTTCCCAGCACAAATGGTCTCCCGCATAATTTCTCACCCAGTCCTTGAGGATTGAAAACCGCTTTCCTCCCGGCAGCATCTGTTCATACTTTTCCAGGGTCATGGGTCCCATTATAATTCTGAATTTCTGCTGGAAATCCCACACCCGGGACCCCACGATTGTATTGACGCCCAGTGTTCCAGTATCGGCTGACCCGCCCAGGCGGCACCGGCAGGTTTCAGGGATCAGGATCAACTGACCGACAAATTCCTCAATAACGGTTTCAATGCCGAAATATTCCGACAAAATGGCGCGCAGCCCCTCTGCATGGCGGTTCTGGCAGACCAGAAGTCCTGAATAATGCAGTTTTGCCCGGTCAGGGACATTGTCCCGGCGGCAAAGGGGTTCTGTTCCGATCCCGATCAAACTTCCGATGTAAACGGCAAAGCGGTCTTCTTCAGGGCGGTCATAGCTTACGGTTTGTTGGTTACATGCCCAGGCCCGGTAAAACAGGCTGATCATGCGGTGGTTGAAAATATCCAGAAACCGGGCCAGTGTCGGGTCGTCATGATTGAGTTCCCGGTCGTGAACATAATCGGTGATGTGGAGAGGCATGGGGCCCTGGGGCCCGAGCAGTCCCATAAAATTGACCACAAGACGCGGCCTGCTGGTTTCCGTGGGCCGCATATAGCGCTGAAGCGTTGCAGGTGCAAAAGCCAGAGAGGGCTCCTGGCAGAATTGAACCGCTTCGTCCCCAGAGCGGAGGGCATGCCCGATGCGCGGGCTATCCTTAAAAAGACATTCCACCCGCCGGGCTGCCTGAAAAAAACTGAGTTCAGCCGGATTTTCAAGAAACGTCAGTTTCAAAGCGTATGTCTGGTCCCCGGATTTGCCGGCCATCGCATTATTTCTCCACGGTTTCGGGTTGTGATCACCGTTTCCGTAAAAGAGTTGATAGACACATATTTGGACAGAAAAATATTCATCACAGCCCCCAGAAGAAACACGCCGGTTCCTTCGAAAGCGGCTTCATCAAACTCAAGTGTCACCTCGATCCCCCGGACAAATGCAATTCTGCCCTGTTCACTGATCCGGCGCATCACGGGTCGGCTGTTTACTTCTATCAGCCCTTCCACTATTTTTTCGGACTGGGTGCCCCGGACATCACAATACAGCCTGAACAGATCACGGATTGCAGCCGATCCTTTTCGATCCCGGCCCTCCACCAGTGATAGATAATTGAGACTCAGATGATTGATAATGCGCCAGCTGGTTTCCCCTTCGGCCCGGGAGGGCCGGGGTGCTGTGGGACCCACCAGGCATCGTATGGAGGTCACCGGTGAAGCGATGTCCAGGTGGAAGTCTGTTTTGCCCCGGCCCACACCCATCTGGATGGGAAGATCCCGGTTGGTGCAGAGGGTTTCAACCGCCAGCTGCCGGAGATCGGATCGGTAGGGTGCGGCCGCCGAGTCGACAATGGATAAAAACACCTCGCTGCCGCCGTAACTGGATCGGCGGCCCCGTTGTTTTTCCCTGCTCGTCATCATTCGTGGGGTGCGGTTCACCGTGAAATATGCGCCGGAACCACTGTTTTCCGCCACATCCCCAGCTGAATAAAAAGGGGAAAAACTTTGTTTTTCATCGGCGCGCACCCCGTACCCAGTCACCCCGGTCACCTGGTAGACCTCATAATCCATGGGCCGGGTCCGGCTGGGAACCACATGAAATTCAGTGAATTTGTCGGACAAATGGATGATATCGGCCCGTTTGGGAAACAGGTTGATAACCGGTGTGCAGTGCAGCGCAAAATTGTCGGCATCGATCCGTTTTTCCAGGGTCAAATCCTCCTGGTCCAGAAGAATAACCAGATCCATCAGGTGGCCCTGGCATTGTTTGATGCAGGGCCGCAGGCCGCTGATGCGGAAAAACAAAAACCGCTGGGGAAAGGCAAAATACTCCTGGAGCAGCCGGTATCCCCTGAAAGACCGGGCCACAACAGGGAGCAGGGCCTCATCATCCATAAATCCAACCGGTTCGATATTTGCCGAAGGCAGCACATGCTGCCAGGCAAAAGGGCTTTCCACCGGCTGGACCAGGAGGTTTTTCCCGTGGGCAAAGATCTGTTCGTAAATTTTCATTGGAAACGCTTCAGAGCCCCGGATAAAAAAGGTCAATGCATCAAGATCAAGGCTGGAAAAGGTCATATCTGCCGGGATTTCAAGGCGGATGCGAATTCCTGCTCTGGCGGCCGCCGCTGAAGGGGGCGGTTTCAAAAGCCTTAAATCCCGTGCGATATAATCGGCTTGTGCGATTTGGATCGGCCACAGCATAACAGGGTGACCGGTCCGATACTCGCAGGCAGTACGTTCGTCTGTGCCGATCACCGATCGCAGAACCGTCCCCCGTTCAATCCCGAATCCATTTGAAATGCCGCTTCTTGCCGTGTCAAAAGCGAATTCCACAACCCCCATGG
>JAABSK010000467.1 GCA_011390435.1 Desulfobacteraceae bacterium
CTGATTCTGGTGAAATGTTTCCGGAGTAACCGTCAGACTGATATCCTGACCGGCCACTCTTTTTTTAATGTCTGATTTGCTGTGACACTCATAACAGAATGTCTGGGAGGCGATGACCCCTTCGTTGGTGTGAATATTTGGCATTCTGTGGCAATCAAGGCAGACCAGGGCTTCCAGGGCAGGTGTTACATTTGCATTTTCCGATGTCAGATCAATTGCTGCTAAAACCAGAGCAGGGCTGCCAGCTGCCATATAAACCATCAGCATACCACCGGCTATGATATGTTTTATCATTTTCATATGCATAAAAAGTTCCCTATTGAAATTTTAATGTGACTCATTTTTCATATGGATCATGCCGTTTAAATATTTGTCGTCTGTTTGCGTTTCCATTCTTCAGGATGATCTTCCATAAATCTCTTTTTTTCGATTTTTCCTGTAAAAATAGATTTTTCCATTGGAAAAATATCCGGAACAAGGTGGGTGTCAGCCATATGAACCACACCAATATACATCACTGCCAGGACGGCTTCGTAGAAATGAAGATACCCGGCAATATTTACGAAATAACCGGGAAATATTCCGGTAAAAAAATCTGGGTACCACAGGATGAGGCCGGTAATCCCCATACTTTGCATACCCAGCAGCTCAGCCCAGTAATCATATTTTTGAAGGTAGCTGTAACGGTCAAACAAAGGAGGGGTATCCTTGTTGAAGGCATATCGTAAATTTTGAAACAGATCTTTTATATCTTTTTTCCCTGGCAGCATAGAATCTGGGCCCGACAACGTCTGCTTTAACACAAATTTATAATAAAACAGCCAGAAAATGTGGACCATTACCCCCATATAAAGGAATACCGCACAAAACCTGTGTAACCAGCCTGCAGCAGCAGCCCCGCCAATGACAGAAACCAGGACCCGTACCCATCCGAAGTCACTGAAATGAAGCGCAAACCCGGTAATGGCAAGAAGTATAAAATTGAAAATAATGACCAAATGCAAAATTCTGTGCAAAACATTAAATCGTTGAAAGGTTTCAATGGGGGTTGGATTCGCGTCCATTACTTGTGTCTCCTCAGTTTTTCGTGGAGTTTTCTCAGCATCAAAAGCCCGGTGTGGGAGTAAAAAAATGCCAGAACCAGAACAACAAAAAAGATAATTACTGCCCGAAAAGCATGAGCCCATTTAAGACCTGCTTTTTTTTCTTCGTTTTTCAAGTCCCAATTTTTTTTGGTATCATGAATGATAATATTTGCAAATTCCGGTGTGGCATTGGGATGGCAGCGAAGGCAGGCATTCAGTGCAGCTTCTTTGTCTTTCAAGGAAAGCGTTGTATGGGCACCATGGCAATCTGTACAGAATGCTGATTTTTCATGTCCCAGATTCACAGCTGCCTTGCCATGATAATTGGATAGATAGCTGGTTTTCTGATCCGGGTGACAGGAGCCACAGGTTTGGGTCATGATTCTGCCGGTTTGAACCCGGGACAGATGGGATTTGGAATAATGGGCTGAATGGCAATCTCCACAAACGGGTGCATACCCTGTCAGGGAGACACTGCCGGTTTTATGTTCCTCGTCAGCGGCCGCGGCATGCACACCTTCTGAAAAACGGGAATAAGCGGTGTTATGACATTTTTGGCAGGACTGGTAATCAAAACGTCGTTTGGTCTGGTATTTTAAAAAATTTTCACCATCAGGGTCAGGGTGAGGCTTCTTTCGGCCTGGTTCACTCTCAATCATGGGACCGTGGCAGTCTTCACACCTGAGGCTTCCATGGGCTGCACTGCTGTATTGATTCATGTCCACAAACCAGTTGGCATCCGGTGCCGGAGCAGCCGCCGCTAAGGGACTGGGAAGTAATACAGGCGCCAGAAAAATATATCCGGCGGTCAGGAACGTGTAGATCCACCCGGTTAGTACCTTGTTTTTTTTTCTTATTGTTCCGGTTTGCAATTTCATCTCCTGTTGTGAAAATTAAGGTGATGGCTGACTGGCCATAAGATCATTAACGGGTTGATGATTCATCTTTTCATAGGACAGGGTTGAAAAATAAAGTTCAAAAAATGACATGGACAGGGTGTGCAGCAGATCAAATATGACTATAGCTGTTTCAAGGCTTTCCTGCTTCGCATCGATCTGCTGTTTTATTCTGCGCAGTTCCATGGTTGTCTGGCCTGCTGACGCGGCAATCTTTTCACTGATGCCGGGATCAAGGTGTAACGTTTTTAATTTATCAAGATATTTCAGGCGCTTCCACAGGGCTTCAAGATAGACCCGTATTTTCTGAGGCTCATAAATTTTTTGTCCTATCTGCCACTGGATCGGTAAAAACTCCAGACTGCCTGCCACGATTCTGGAATTGCTCAGTTCCCTTCTAATGGTAAGGAGCAGTTCTTTGGCCTTTTTTCCGGACAATTGCTGTTTGGCGGGACCAATTTTTTCTGACGGGTCAATATACGCAAGATTTTTGCGGGTTCGGATCTCCTGGCATATGGCATCTGCAATAAACTGGTTGGCCTGTTGAAACTTTGGATGTTCAAGATGGGGGCCCAGAAGATAAAACACACCGGCTTTAAAAGGGATTTTCAATACCGCTCCCTGGCCGATCAGTGTTTGCCGGG
>JAABSK010000468.1 GCA_011390435.1 Desulfobacteraceae bacterium
CCATCCATAACGAACCCAGCATCCGGACCACGAAATTTCTCATATATCCCCTTGCCTTTCTGAAGTGTCACAATCACGAAGACATGGACAATTTTACCTGTAAACCGGATAAAAAGAAGGGATATTTTTTTTCAACATATACATGATTTTGAAAACGAATATGGGTAATTTCATGGATTTACGGACTAACAGATTTCTATTTTATTTTTAGTATATGAAAAAAATCATCAAGCCATTTTTTTGGATCGCAATAGGCATCCTGGTTGCATTTCCAGTTTTCAGCTTGACCTATTATACTATGGTTCGGACATCTACTCCTGGATTCTGTGCCTCATGCCATGAAATCCAGCCAGCCTACAACAGCTGGAAAACCTCTACCCATGTCAACAATGCCCAGGGGTTTGTCGCTGACTGCATGGACTGTCACCTGCCTGCGCCCCATGATACGTTTAATTTCTTTTATGCCAAAACCTATCACGGTCTGAAAGATGTTTTTGTCCACTTTGTCTACGGCACGTATGACCGGGAAAAAAGCCGAGAATATGCATATAAGACCTTTAAAAACAACCAGTGTCAAAAGTGCCACCGGAACCTGCTCAACCTACCTGACAAACGCGGCGCCATGCTGGCCCACAAGACAGTTCTGTATCCCAGGAAAGGATATGAAAAAAAGTGTGTTGACTGCCACAGGAACCTGGTCCATATGGACAAAAGCCTATATCAGTATAAGCAATACCAACCCCCCTACAGAGGCTTAGGCATATGACCTGGCCGATTATACGGAGGAATCCATGAAAAAGATGATCTTATGTCTGTCGGCTGCATTAATTGCCTGTGTATTTCTATCCGATCCGGCACCCGGGCAGGAAATGAACATTCCCAAAACCAAAGAATACCGGATTGAACGTTCCATGTCACCCCAGGCAAAGGCCTGTATTGAGTGCCACAAAAAAATGCATCCAGGATTATTTTTCGACTGGGCCGCAAGCCGTCATGCCAACGCGAATATCACATGTCTGGATTGCCATGCTGCTGAAGAATTTGATCCGGATGTGAGCCAGTCCCACTATGAAGAATATAACGGTATTGAAAGCGAGTACGGCAAAAAAGAATACATGGTCCCGGTATCCGGGGTGGTCACCCCGAAAGACTGCTCCCGTTGCCATCCGGATGAAGCTATGCAGTTCTCAAAAAGCAAGCACGCCAACACCCTTGAGATCATCTGGAAAATTGATCCCTGGCTTAACGATGGCATGAACAGTGATTTTGAACGGATCAACGGATGCTACCACTGTCACGGCACCATTTTGGCATCAGATGGGAAAGATCTGAATTCTGACACCTGGCCCAATGTTGGCATCGGCCGGCTCAACCTGGACGGCAGTAAGGGAAGCTGCACTTCTTGCCATACCCGGCACCGCTTTTCCGTGATGGAAGCCCGCAAACCCGAAGCCTGCGGCCAGTGTCACCTGGGTCCGGACCACCCCCAGATAGAAATTTATATGGAATCCAAACACGGTGATATTTATACAGCATTCGGTGACCAATACAATTGGGATGCAGCCCCAGGAACCTGGACACCGGGTGTGGATTTCAGAGGGCCTACCTGCGCTTCCTGCCACATGTCCGGTGCAGGTGAAAAGCTATTTACCAGCCATGATGTGACTGAACGGCTGGCGTGGGAACTCCAGGCCCCTTTAACGGTAAGGCCGTCTGAATTTGCCGCATTCCCAGCCAAGACCAACTGGCAGGCTGAACGAGAAAAAATGGAAACCGTTTGTATGCAGTGTCATGGCAAACGGTGGACCCAGGCCCATTTCTTTCAGCTGGATAAGGCTGTAGAGGAATACAATAACGTATATTTTAAACCGGCAAAGGCCAAGCTGGATGAACTTTATGAAAAAAATCTGCTGGACAAAACCCGATTTTTTGATGAAGTGCTGGAGGTGGAGTACTACGAACTGTGGCACCACGAAGGCAGAAGAGCCCGCATGGGGGCCGCCATGATGGCCCCGGATTATTCCTGGTGGCATGGTTTCTATGAGTGTAAGAAACGATTTAACACCTTTATGGAAGAGGCCAACCATCTTATCCAGACTGGAGAAAAAGCCTACAGGGCAGAAAATTTTCCCAATGCAACAGGAAATACCACTCGGCCGCCCGAGTTGTTCAAGAATTCGCCCTGATAAAATTTAAAATTTGACAATATTCCCCCAAGGCCTGCAAAAAAGGGAGAACCGGCAATCTGTATGAAAAATTGTCTATACTGCTCATGCAGCCGGGCCGAGAATCAACCGCTGGGGGTCACAGTTTTCCCGCAGGATTTTAAGTTCCTTGTCCGTGGGGGGAACAGCTTGGACCGCTCGGTATACATCCATGGCAAACCCCGTGTTTTCAAGGATCATGTCCGGTGTGGTGCCGGGATAATACTGATCCAGATACATTTTGCCGGTCTGTTCATCAAACCGCATCACTCCTAAGTTGGTGACCACCACATTGACCCCGCCGGGCCGAAGACCTGCAGCTTTCCGGGAGCCTTTGCCGGTCAACTGTCCCGGGCTGGTGAGATAATCCAGCTGGCTCACAAATTTGCGTTTTTCATGCTGCATGAACGCGATGCA
>JAABSK010000469.1 GCA_011390435.1 Desulfobacteraceae bacterium
GCCGCCGGAAAACGTGATTCTGCGCAAGGTGCATATATCCCGCACCAAATCCGGCAGCACCTTTTTGACTTTACCTGACGACGGGGAGGGACTGCCGCCAATGGTGGACAAGCAGATGGCCCCGCTTTCCAAAACCATATCATCTAAAACAGGCCTGGTTTTTCCTGTAACAGACAAAAAGGCGATGCCCGGCAGCAGAAAAACCGGCAGTCAGTAGCCGCTATCGGATAAAGTCGATATCCTTGAGATCTTCTGAGCCAAAAAGTCTGTCCGGTATGGCAACACCAGTTTCACGTGAATGGTCACACAAAAAGATGTGGGGGTCCGGATTTATGACGGTAAATCCGAAAGAATTGAGAAGGGTTTCGACATGGACCGCAAAAGGAAACGGATTTAAAAATTCGGGAATCGTTACGGTTCTGCCCACAGGGTCGCTGGTATAGTAATCCATGAAACCGGCCCGGTCCATTCTGGCGCCTTTTATACAGATACCGGCGGTTTCTTCAAAAAGTGCCAGCCAGTAATCGGTGCATGCGGCCCCGCCGGCCAGTCCGTCATCCACCAGATAGATATTTTTGTCTTTCAGGTCCCCGGACCAGAAAAACTGGTACTGGTAATCCAGTGAATCATAAATATCTTCCTTCACCCGGTGATATATCTCATGGCTGTGAGACATTAGCTTATCCAGATCACCGCTGTTCAGCCGCCGTGCGTCAACCTGTTTGTATTTTTGGGTGTTCACGGTTACCAGGGGCAGGTCATAATCACTGGAATCAAAAGGGTCATCCACGGTTTCAAGCAATCTGATCATTCGGATGGAAAATTGTTTCTCCGCCTGTGTCGTTGTCATTTCCGCCCCCACAGGCGTGCCGTCTGCAAGTCTTCCCAGATACATTATCAGGTGGGTGAAATCTCCCGGTATTGCCAGGTTTATCGCTGCCTCGTCCTCTTGGGTTGCCGGGTCATCCGGAAATCCTCCCGTGAATATAAAATCAAATGGCTGCAGCAGTTTGGTGCCTTTCCATGTGTTGTTCTCATACACATCCAGCAGATAGGGGGAAAATGTAATATCATCCGGATCCAGAAGAAACGGATCCCGGATATCTATTTGTACCTGTCCCTCATCAGAGAAAAGATTCCACCCGTTTGCCAGAACCGGATAGAGGGTGCCGGTGTGGTATTCAAAAGAATCCGGTACCACCGCATCCAGTAATACCTGACCGTTGTCGCGGATCAGGTCGGTAAACCGTGTTTCAGGGATAGTCCCGAAGTCAAGGGTGACGGCTTCGACCGTGAAGTTGTCCATCCTGCCTGCAGTCAGTTTTACGGTGATCCTGTCGGAAGGATAATATGCAGGGGCATTGGTTTTTATAAACAGGGCATCATCCAGCAATCCTGCCCGGGCTAGTATCGTGGCATGCAGATTCAGCATCAAATCCTTGAAAACAGTAGCATGCTTTTTGATGAACGCCTCATAGACAAAGGCCTCTGAACGGATGGCGGCATATCGTGACAAAAAAGATTCATACCGTGATTTTTCTGCATAAAAGTCTTCAAATCCCGGATAGATTTCAATACCTGTGTATGATCGGTTTGGAACAGTATCATGATGGAGACGCTGCAAACCGGATCTGGTGAAAAAATCGGTTATGATCATGTATTCGAAAATACCGTAATACACGGCTGTGTAGGGAGAAATACCCTTGTGGGCCTGCATGTCCGCAACAATTTTTTCATATAGACCAAATAGATGGTGTGCTTCAGTTGCTGATGCGGCCGATGTGAGAGGTTTTGCCAGATAGTGCCCAAGATGAAAATACAACCTGTTTCGGTCATACAAAGATTTTGCAGTGTCCGGCAGGTGTTCGCTTATGGTTTCAGAAAGAACTGAAAAATCCCGGCTACCGGAAAAACCCGGTGCACTTAACGCAGGAATCAACAAAACAGCGAGAACTATTTTTTTTATCATCAAGAAGCTCCAAATAACACCCATGTCCTGGCGGGCACAACAAAAAATATGAAAGCTGTTAGCCGAGTACTGATGGCTGATGGCTTTCATATAAATATTCGGTACACGGGAACTTATACACACGCCCCGTATTTAATCAAGGAATTTTTATGGGCCGGGGGCAGGTGGGCAGCAATATTTTTATTGACATATGACAGGTGAAGTGACAGATTTGATCCGAATATGCCCCGGCCCGGCAGGCCGGGCAGCTGCCTCCTGCTTTTTTTAGTAAAAGGAGAAGCACCATGAAGTTGAAAACTGTTGTCATTTTTCTTGTCTGGATGGTCTTGTCTTCTGCGTCCGCATGGGCCCAGTTATCCAAGGCAGAGATATCCATGCTGTATGTGTCAATTTTTAACCGGGCATCGGAAGGCGGGGGAAATGTTTACTGGCAGTCACAGCCGGACATGGCCTGGGCTGCGGATGCCATGCTGGAAACCGATGCCGCCAAAAACTATTTCGGGGCGAGTCTGGATTCCAACCAGGCGTTTATCGAACATATCTATCTGAACACCCTGAACAAGACACTGGCAGATGATCCCCAGGGCATTGCATACTGGGTCGGCCAGCTGGATAGAAACAGGCCCCGGGGGGCTGTTGTGGCCGAACT
>JAABSK010000470.1 GCA_011390435.1 Desulfobacteraceae bacterium
AGCAGCCAGATACCGGGGCAGATAGATCCGGAAGGTGGTCCCCTGGTTCGGTTCGCTGTAGACATTGATAAAACCGTCATTTTGTTTTACAATACCATACACAGTGGCCAGTCCCAGGCCGGTACCTTTGCCCACTTCCTTTGTGGTGTAGAAAGGCTCAAAAAGATTTTTCATGGTGTCTTTGTCCATGCCGCAGCCAGTGTCACTGACTGCCAGCAGTACAAAATCACCGGGGACCAGGCCCGGATGTTCCATACAGTCTTCCGCATCAAAGGTTTGCCGCCCGGTTTCTATGGTGAGTTTGCCCACACCGGAAATAGCATCCCTGGCATTCACACAGAGATTGGCAAAGATCTGGTCAATCTGGGAGGGGTCCATTTTAACCGGCCAGATTTGCGCAGCCGGTTTCCAGATGAGATCTATGTCTTCCCCTATGAGCCTGCGCAGCATAACGAGCATGCTCTCCAGGGTGTTGTTCAAATCCAGCTGTCTGGGAGAGATGATATCTTTTCTGGCAAATGTAAGCAGTTGTCTGGTTAGATCCGCCGACCGCTGAGCAGCAGTTTGGATTTCTTTCAGGTCAGCGTAAAGGTCTTCCTGTTTTTCTGCCTTTTCAAGGGCAAATTCCGCATGTCCCAGAATCACGCCCAGCATATTGTTGAAATCGTGGGCCACTCCTCCGGCCAGGCGGCCCACGGATTCCATTTTATGGGATTGCTGTAATTGTGTTTCAAGTTTTTTTCGTTCTGATATATCCACATGCGTGCCGATAATTCTAACGGCCTTATTGTTTTTATCAAAAATTGCATTTGCCCTGGAAAGGATATCCACCCAGTGTCCAGCTTTGTGTTTCATTTTGAATTCCATCTCAAAACGGTCTCGTTTCTTATGGATGAGTTCATTTTGCATTTGCCAGGAACGCTTAACATCTTCAGGATCTGTCAGCGTTTCCCAAACATTTAAGTCGTTAGGCAGTTCATCATCTTCATAACCCAGCATGCGTTTCCATCCTGGAGAATAATAAATATTGTTGTTTTCCAGATTCCAGTCGAAAATACCGTCATTGGCAAATTCCATAGCGAGGGCAAATCTTTTTTCACTCTCCTTTAATGCCATTTCTGAATTCTTTTGATCGGTAACATCATTATAGATTGTCACCACTTCACCAGTCGGAATTTTGAAAATGTAGTTTTCATAATAATTTGAAAACATTTCATCCTGATAGATTTTTATGGGAAAATAGCCAGGCTCTCCTGTTTCCCAAACTTTTCTCATAACTGGAATTAAACCGTAATCATCGATATTTGGCCGCAGGTCAAAAAGACTTTTCCCGACAACCTGATCCAACGTTTTTCCCTCAATCTCAAGACTTTTTTTGTTAAAATTTTTAATAATGTAATCAGATCCTTTTGCGCCATCATTAATGACTTCATAAATTGCAGATCCACTGGTCATATTGTCGAAAAGCCCCCTGAACAGCGCTTCTCTCTTCATCAGGGACACTTCGATTTTTTTACGTTCGGTGATGTCCCGCAACGCTGTCACTCTGATGCTGCGCTCGGCGACATTAATCATTTTACCCTGTATCTCAGCTGGAAAGGTTGTGCCGTCCCTGCGCAGAGCGGTGACCTGGTAAGGATTCTCATAGCCGGATATCATGTTGTTTTTTACCCGCTCACGATCTTCGGGCGCAATCCATTCCATTCCCGGCCTGCCAACAGCTTCCGTATGGGTATAGCCGAACATCCTTTCCGCCGTCTGGTTTTGGTCGAGACAGATGCCTTTCTCAGATATAAATATGGATTCAAACGATGCATTAAATAACGCCCGGTAGCGCGCCTCGCTCTCCCGCAGCGCATCTTCAGTCTGCTTCTGTTTAGTGATATCTTCGATAACACCATCAAAGTATATTATACTACCTTTTTCATCTTTGACAGCAACCGCCGATACAGAACCGGTGAACAACCGGCCATTTTTTGTTTGAAGCGCTAACTCCTGGTTCCGTATCGCGCCGTATTTAATTAATTCCTTATTAAACGCCTCCCTTTCATGCGGATGCCTGTAAAGATCACGTACTTTTGCTTTTAGAAATTCTTCTCTGCTGCCATACTCAAACATTTCAACAATCGCGGGATTGGCTTCTAAAAATTTACCTTCGACCCCAACGGTGTTTCTATATATCCCAACGTTAAGATTCGTTGCCAAAGCTCTATATCTTATTGCACTTTTTTTTAACGTTTCGTCAGCGCGTTCTAATGACGGAATCTGTTTTTCAAATTCCTCACCGGTTAGCTTTCCAGACATGACCATTACCCTGTTTTTTCAGACAAATCGCCTTTATTCACGGTGAAAATCTGTGAGATTTGGCATTTTATCATCTTTGTTGACGGTGAAATAGTTTAACCAATGGTATAATTACTGTCAATACCAGAAGAAGAAATGGTATATGATCCCAGCCTGTGTCCTGGATGCGGCCTTTGTGTGACAACATGCCCGGCTGAGGCTGTTTCCACGAAGGAGCGCAGCGAATACAAACCAGTTTCAGGTTGAAAAAATCAACACGGACTGGTATGGGATACCTGCATTATTAAATATTGCGGGAAACGGAGAGTGATC
>JAABSK010000048.1 GCA_011390435.1 Desulfobacteraceae bacterium
AATGGGAAATTTCGGGGGTTTGGGTTCTGCCACCCGGAAAAACCGGGGATGGTACGCCGGCATCTCCTTCATATAGCTTTTAATCCCGTCCAGCACCCCTTCTTCTTCTTCATACACATATCTGAAAAAACCAGTCTCTGTATGGTGAATTTCGACAGATCCCGGTGGTTTGACGGAAAAATTCCCTGCAGATTCGATCAGCTGCTCTGCACCCTCAAGGTCAAAAAATCCCTTGGGAGACATGCCGCTTAAAATACCACCGCCGCCCACAGCCATGTTGCAGTCTTTATGGGCGAACAGAACACAGGGGCTGCCGGCCTGGTATCCGCCGCCGGCAGGATTGGTGCCGTAGACACCGGCAAGGATGGGGATGCCTTCCTGTGCCAGTTCTGCATGGCGATAAAAGGCCGTGCCGCTGCCCCTGCGGTTGGCATAAAATTTTTCCTGCTCAGTGAGTTTCACGCCGCTGCAGTTCACCAGCCAGACCAGTGGAATGTTCAACCGTCTGGACAGGTTGGTCACCCGGAGAATGTTTTCCGGCTGTCCCGGAAGCCAGGCACCGGCCATAACCTTGTTGTCAAACCCGGCCACCACACACCACTTTCCGGATATCCTGGCCAGGCCGTCAATGACATTGGATGTGCCTTCAACATTGTCCTGCGGGTTAAACAGGGTATGCAGCGGGGTGAATGATCCCGGATCAACCAGGTAATCAAGGCGCTGCCATACGGTGAGGGCGCCCCGGGAATTGATTTTTTCCGCAGGCAGTCCAGCGGATTTCACTGCCGCAACAGCTGTGTCGATTCGGGCTTCCTCTTCCTGGATACGGGTTACATTCTGTGTTGCACTGAGTTTCTGTCCTTTTTTAAGGGGGGCACCAAACGGTGTCATGTTTTCAAAATAGGATTTCATTTACAGCTCCTGAAAAAATCAATTCATCTATTTTTATCTGCCCTTCACTGCAAAGGGCATCTTTTTCTTTTCATTCAACTCCAAAAGGTCTCCTTGACATTGACGCGGTCTTTGAGTATAGACCAAAACATATGTGGTCTTAAACGGTCACTTTCCCGGACACAGACACCATCTTCACCCTGACAGACAAAGGAGCCAAACATGAGCACACAGATTCTCAGCCCCATGCCCGGAAAAATTGTGGAAATCAGTGTAAAAGAGGGCGACACTGTCCTTGACGGACAGGAACTGCTGGTTCTTGAAGCCATGAAAATGGAAAACCCCATTGCCTCAACCATTGATGGAAAAATCAAATCCATCTGTGTTGCCCTGAATGATACGGTAAACACCAAACAGGTGCTTGTGGAGATCGAATAAGCATCTGCAGCAGCACCGCGTTTCAAAAACAATTGCATCACCGCCGTTCACTTCCCGGATGGTAGTCTTTTGTTTTCAAGGCCCTGACCAGCTGCTGCACGGTTTTAACCTCTCCGGGAAAAAGGGTGTAGGCTTTTCCGATGTGGTCCGGGCCATGGGCATCTGACCCGCCGATACATCCCCATCCCATCTTTTTTGCACGGTTAAAGGCCTGCTGGTTCTCTGTTTCTGATGCACTGCCGTTACAGGCCTCAACAGCGACCAGATGCTTCAATTCGCACAGCCGATCCCCCAGGCAGGCACCAAACATATCCGGCTGATAGGGGTGGGCAGGGATGGCAACGCCGCCTTTTTGCATTACCCAGTCAATCACCTGCTGCATGGGCATCTGTGCCGGCATGTCACCACGGCCCATGTTCACGCCATACACCAGCAAATGTCCCTCTTTTGCCTTGTATTCCATTCCCCGTATGATGGGAAACTTTTCCTTCCGGCTGATCGCTTCAAACGGTTCGCTGATATCATAATGATGATGCTCGGTAATGCACACGGCATCAAGCTGTGCTTTTTTTGCAAAAAACACCACTGCTTCCGGCTGGATGATCGAATCGTTTCCCAGAACTGAATGAACGTGCATATCCACTTTAAACACCCGCATTCTCCTTGCTTACGTCATTTTTCTTGACAAGGGTACCAGAGTTGAGTGTATTATACAAGCAAATAACAAAACAACGTTTCGCACAGTGAAACAAAAAGGCATCAGACACGCCCAGCCAAGGAGCGGCAATGGCCTCAAAAAAAATCAACTCCATTGAAAAAGCACTGGAAATCCTGCTCAAATTTCAGGAAAAAAAGCCCTCCTGGGGAATACGGGAGCTGGCAGCTGAACTGCATTTCAGCCCGGCAACGGTTCAGCGGATTCTTCAATCCCTGAAAGCCTATCATTTTGTCCGCCAGGACCCGGACACCCGGCAGTATTACATCGGCAATATTTTTTACCGGTTTCTTGAAAACCTGAGCACGGCAAACGATTTGACACGGATCAGCAGAAAATTCATGGAAGCGCTGGCAGCAGCCACTCTGGAGACTGTTCACCTGAATGTCATTGAAAACAAGATGCGCGTCTGTATCGACAACATTGATTCTCCCAATGTCCTGAAAGCGGGAATGCCCATCGGAAACCAGTCGCCCCTGTATGCCGGTGCATCAGCCAAGTGCCTGCTGGCGTATTCCTCTGAAAAGTTCCAGGATCACTATTTTAAAACCACTGCGATCACACCCATGACCAAAAAAACCATTGTCATGGCTGACAAATTGTTTGAAGAGCTCTACCGGATCAAAAAAACCGGCTATGCCCTCAGCCTGGGAGAACGGACACCAGGGCTTGGATCGGTCAGCGCCCCGGTATTTGACTGCCAGGGACGGATACTGGCAAGCCTGAGTCTGGCCATTCCCGAGGTCCGGTTCAAAAAAAAGGCACACCTGACCAACTGCATTGCCCTGCTCACCCGGTCGGCAGCGTCCCTTTCAAACGCCATGGGCATGGATATGGCGCCTGGCATCCCACTCAATTAATTCCACAGGAGGAAACATGGATTTTCAATTATCAACCGAGCTTTTGATGCTTCAAAAAGAGATCCGCAATTTTGCAAACAAGCAGATCAAACCCCATGCTGATGAATGGGATGAAAAACACCATCTTCCCATTGATGAAGTGATGAAGCCCATGGGAGAACTCGGCTTTTTCGGCACGGTCATTCCTGAAGCATACGGCGGGGAAGATATGGGGTTTCTGGCTGCCATGATCATCACCGAGGAGATCGCCAGAGTATCTTCCTCATTACGGGTTCAGGTGAACATGCAGATGCTCGGCTGCGGATATACCATTTTCAGATATGGCACTGATCCGGCAAAGGAAAAATATATCAAAAAACTGTGCACGGCTGAATTTATCGGCGGGTTCGGCATTACCGAACCCGGTGCAGGAAGCGATGTCATGGCCATCGCTTCCACAGCAGAGGACAACGGCGATCACTGGCTGCTCAACGGATCAAAAACATGGATCTCCAATGCCAGTGTGGCAGATGTGTTAATCTGCTATGCCTATACCGATAAATCTGCCGGTTCCAGAGGGCTGTCCGCCTTTATTATTGAGCCCAAAACCTTTGCCGGTATCCGGACCTCGTCCCTGGACAAACTGGGTTCCCACTCTTCTCCCACTGGTGAAGTTTTCATGGACAATGTCAAGGTGCCCAAAGAAAATCTTCTGGGAAATCCCGGAGACGGGGCCAAGATTGTCTTTTCCTCGCTGAACCAGACCCGGCTGTCCGCTGCAGCCGGCGGCGTCGGCCTTGCCCAGGCCTGCCTGGACAGCGCCATCCAGTACTGCAATGAACGCGAACAGTTTGGACAGAAAATCGGCCGGTTCCAGATGAACCAGGACATGATCGCTCAGATGGCCGTGCAGGTGGAAGCCGCCCGCCTGATGACCTACAAGGCGGCATGGGCAAAAGACCAGGGGCAGCTCAACAACGGCCTGGATGTGGCCATGGCAAAATACCTGGCTGGCGAAGCCGCCACGGCATGTGCCAACTTTGCCATGCGGATCATGGGCGCCTATGGTTATTCAACCGAATACCCGGTGGCCCGGTATTACCGGGATGCGCCCACCTATTCCATGGTGGAAGGCTCTGCCAACATCTGCAAGATGATCATTGCCCAGGACCGGCTGGGGGTTAAAAAAGCAAACCGCTGATCCTTCGATCAGGTCAGCGGTCTGCCCAGGATCGTATTCCACACCCCGTCAGGACATCGCGTTTCAACAATATGAACCGGTTTTTGGGACAAGCGGTCCATCACCTTTCCGGCCTCGGAATTCAGCAGGCCGGAAAGGATAAACCATTTTTTCTCAAGAAGCGCCGGACTTTCAATCATCTGGCGCATGACCGCATAGTGGATGTTGGCCACCAACAGATCACAGGGGATGGAGATCACCTCCTCCCCTCTTGCCTGGAATGCCAGAACCTGACGGTCAAATCCATTGCGGCGGACATTGTTCAGCGTGGTCTTCACTGCCAGGTGATTGAAATCACAGGCCATGACCCGGTGGCAGCCCAGGGCAGCCGCACCAAGGGAGAGCAGGCCGGTTCCCGTGCCGATATCCAGAACCGATGCAATATCATGGCGGGTGCACAGCCGGTGGATCAGATACAGGCAGTCTTCAGTGGTCTGGTGGCGGCCGGTGCCAAACACCACCCCCGGGTCGAGACAGATGCACCGGTCCGGGATGCCGCCGGGAAAGTCTGTTGCCGTGGGCGGATGCCAGGGCGGATAAATCCACAGATCATTGACTGCATAGGGTTCAATTGCATTGCCGTGCCATTGGTCGGCACTCATGTCATAGCGGTCGATGAGGCGGACATCGGGACTGGATGCAAGGATCTGCTCCACGATATGCTCACCGGGACAAGAAAAGAACAGAAACGCAACAGCGTCATCCTCCCAGAGTCCCAGAAAATCCGAACAGGATTCAATGGTCCGGTCAATTTTCGGGATACCGTCGATATAATAAATATACAAGTGGTCATAGGGGCGGTTCATTGCTGGATTTTCCGAATTGAAAATTTAAAGTTGACAATCGCACAAGAATCAAAAATAATCAATTTTGATCAAAAACACAAGATTGAGTTGGTTTTCATTGTTTTTCAACCATCACTGATCTGTTCATTCTGACGTTTTTTTAAGATGCCCTGAAACAGACAGGCCCATATACATGGACAAAAACCGGATTGAAAAAGAAAGGAGAAACTATGGCTGCAGCAGCAGGCACATCACATCAGGATGATCTATCCGCCATGCTGAAGACCGGAAAATTCCTGACCTTTACCCTGGCAGACGAAGAGTATGGCATCGGTATTCTCAAGGTCAAGGAGATCATTGGAATGATGGCGATCACATCGGTTCCCCGCACCCCGGATTTTGTCAAAGGGGTGATCAATCTTCGGGGAAAAGTCATTCCGGTCATCGACCTGAGACTCAAATTCGGCATTCCTGCCATGGCCTACACAGACCGAACCTGTATTATCGTGGTTGAAATCCAGTCGGAAAATTTAACGGTTCAGGTGGGCATTGTGGTTGATTCAGTTTCAGAGGTGCTCAATATTAAACAGGCAGAGATAGAAACTGCGCCCTCTTTCGGCACCCGGGTCAACACCGCCTATATCCTTGGAATGGCCAAAATCGACCATGGGGTAAAAATCCTTCTGGATATTGACAGGGTTCTGACCACTGAAGAACTTTCCACCTTAAAACAGGGGCAAAAGGAGACAGATCAATGTTCGAAAATATGAAACTGGGTACCAAATTGATGCTGGGATTTTCAGTTGTGGCTGTGATCACCCTGATACTGGGAATTGTTGGATACTATGGCGCTGTAAAAGGAGAACAGGCAGTTCAGGAAGTTGGCGGGGTCCGCCTGCCCAGTGTAGACAGCCTGCAGGTGATCCATGCAGAGGCTGAAGGTATCAGAGGAACCATGCGGACCCTGGTCATTCCCGGCCTGCCGGATGAGGTGCGAAACCGTCAGTATCAGAACCTGAAAGAGGCAAGAGCGAATTACGAAGCTGCCTGGAAGGTATACGAACCCCTTCCCCAAACACCGGAAGAAGCAAAGCTGTGGCAGCAGTTTGTGCCGGCCTGGAATGCATGGCGGGCGGAAAACAACACCTTCATGGCGCTGATGCAGAAGTGGGACGACCTGGGCATGTCAGACCCCATGCTCCTTGGCCGCCAGGTGGAATCCTTTACCAAGGATCACTACCGGGTCGTACAGATGGTGCTGACACTGCTGAACATGGATCAGCAGTTTGACGGCGGTGAAGACCACACTGCCTGTGCTGCCGGCCGGTGGATGAGCGCATTTAAAACGGACAACCCGGATCTGGCAACTGCTCTCCAGGCCATGCAGGCCCCTCACCAGCGCTTTCACCGGGCTGTACAGCAAGTCAAACAGATCCACAGCCAGGGCAATACTGCCGGCGCCCGGAGTCTGTACCAGATGGAAATGCTGCCGGCCATGCAAGAGGTTTTCCGCCATTTTGACACCATGCTCCAGATCATTGAACAGGGTGTCGTCATTGCGGATCAGGGCAAAAAACAGCTCATGGGCCCTGTGGCTGAGCAGCAGACAGCAGCCCTTGACCTGCTGGAAAAGATTGTTACAATCAACCAGGACGTGGCCCGCCATGAAGTGGAAGCTGCCCACTCCCAGGCCATTTTTCTCGAAGTGTTTTCAGCAGTTGCTGCCATATCAGGTGTTGTTCTGGCGATGGTTCTGGGATTTTTGATCACCCGGGGAATCAACCGCACCCTCACCCGCATCACCCAGGGAATGGATGAAGGGGCCAACCAGGTGGCATCTGCCTCAGGCCAGGTATCTTCATCCAGCCAGGCCATGGCTGAAGGCGCTTCCCAGCAGGCTGCCGCCATTGAAGAATCCTCTTCCTCCATGGAAGAGATGTCTTCAATGACCAAAAAGAATGCTGACAATGCCGGTACAGCAGATGGACTGATGAAAGAAACCAACCAGGTGGTGAACACCGCCAACACCTCCATGAAACAACTGATCCAGTCGATGACCGATATTTCAAAAGCCAGTGAGGAAACATCTAAAATCATTAAGACCATTGATGAAATTGCCTTTCAGACCAACCTGCTGGCACTGAATGCCGCAGTGGAAGCTGCCCGTGCCGGAGAAGCCGGAGCAGGGTTTGCCGTGGTGGCCGATGAGGTCAGAAACCTGGCCATGCGTGCGGCAGCTGCAGCAAAAGATACGGCCCAGCTCATTGAAGGAACAGTCAAACAGGTCAATGACGGCACCCGGCTGGTTTCTGCCACCAATGATGCATTCAGCCAGGTTGCCCAGAGCACGGCCAAGGTCGGGAATTTGATTGCTGAAATTTCCGAGGCATCAAAAGAGCAGTCCAACGGCATTGAACAGGTAAACATTGCCATCACTGAAATGGACAAGGTGGTGCAGCAGAACGCTGCCAATGCCGAAGAATCTGCTTCTGCCGCTGAAGAGATGAATGCCCAGGCAGAGCAGCTCCGGGATTATGTGGGTGAGCTGGTGCGTTTGGTCACCGGCAAGGACAGGCAAAAAGAGCTGTCCGGGTCCAGCCGTTATCTGTCGGCAAAAACCAATCCCCGGAAAGTGTCACGCCGTGCCGCATCCAGCGCAAAACAGCTGAAACCTGCTCCTGAAGAAGTAAATCCCAGACAGGTGCTTCCGCTGGATGATGACGATGATGAACATTTTACCCGGTTTTAACCCATGAAATTCCATGAAATCAGAGCAGAATTTCATGCTCCGGATATTGCTGTTGCAGAAGAGATGATCTGCGAGGTTTTTTTTTCCTTCAATCTCAAAGGGGTTGTGTGCGACGTTCCCCTTGACGAGCCGGATGAAGGCTTTGGCACACACACCCTTTCACCGCCACAGATCTGTTCTGTCACTGGATATCTGCCGTGCATCAAGACATCCACCAATGCCGTTGACCAGATCAAAAAGCAGTTGGCAGCCTTGTCAGATACCGGCATTCACGTGGATGTTGTTTTAAGATCAGTGGATGAAAAAGCCTGGGAGAATGCGTGGAAAGACTATTTTGAAGTGACCCGGATCACTGACCGGATTGTTGTCAAACCGGAATGGCGTGAGTACACAGCCGGTCCCGGCGAGATCGTCATCCACCTGGATCCGGGAATGGCTTTTGGCACCGGCACCCATCCCACCACATCCATGTGTGTTCAGATGATCCAAACCTTTCTTCAGCCGGGCAGCGATTTTCTGGATATTGGAACCGGGTCCGGCATTTTGATGATCGCTGCCCGAAAACTGGGGGCCCGGCGGATTGTGGGAATTGATACCGATGCCGTGGCAGTTCAGGTGACCGGGCAGAACCTGCTCAAAAACAATATTCCAGACACCTGCTGCAGCCTCTGCTGCAGCACACTGGCGCAGATGCCTCCTGACAAATTCCCCCTGATTGCCGCCAATATCATTGCCCAGGTGATTGTTGACCTGCTGCCCGGCATCGTTGAAAAAATGACGTCTGACGCAACGGTGATTCTTTCCGGTATCATTGAAGAACGCAGCCCTGAGGTGCTGGCCGCACTGGAAAAAAACAATCTTCAGGTCGTCCAGACCCTGCAGACCCAGGAATGGATGGCCCTGGCTGTTCAACACCGCCATCAAAAGGCTGCAGCAACTTGAACCCGGAAACCAGATCCAGCACCCCTTTTTTTTCCATCACCCGAACAAAAGACGCATGCCGGGTGTCATTTGACAAACGGCTGGATGCAGACACGGCCTCACAGATGTGGGACACCCTGCCCAAAGCCATCCATGCCTGCCAGGAGAAAAAAACCCTCATCCTGGAAATGGCAGATCTGACATATCTGGATACGGCCGGTGCTGTTTTTCTCTGCCATTTGACGTCCCGGGCAGAACAGATGGGATTTTCAACCATCCGCATGGAAAACAGCCGGCCGGAACACACCCGGATGATCGAACTGGCAGATGCAGCTGCGGCGAAAAGGCAGAACACTCCGCCCCGACAGCCAGCGTCATTTATCGAACAACGGGGGGAAAAAACTGCTGACCTGCTCATTGAAGCACATGCGTTTATCAGTTATGCAGGGGAAATCGCGTGGGCCATGGTGACCAGCCTGCGGCATCCGCGCAGCATCCGGTGGTCAGATGTTTTCCTGATTGCTGAACGCGCCGGTGTGAACGCCCTTGGCATTGTTGTCCTGATCAGCTTTATTGTGGGTCTTGTCATGGCATTCCAGGCAGCCATTCCCATGCGGATGTTCGGAGCGGAGCTGTATGTGGCCAATCTGATCGGCATTGCCATGGTCAGAGAACTTGGGCCCCTGATGACCGCCATTGTGCTGGCGGGGCGCTCTGCGTCAGCCTTTGCCGCTGAAATCGGCACCATGCGCATCAATGAAGAGATCGATGCCCTCACGGTCATGGGGATGGACCCGGTCCGTTTTCTGATTGTACCACGGGTCATTGCCTCCACCCTGATGACCCCGCTGCTCACCATCTTCTCCAACCTTGCAGGCATGCTGGGAGGCGCGGTGGTGATCACCTCCATGGGATATCCGATTGTCTCCTACTATCAGCAGATTGCAGCGTTTGTAAAATGGAATGATCTGGCAGGGGGGCTTGTAAAATGTTTTGTTTTCGGTATTCTGATTGCAGCCATTGGCTGCATACGGGGATACCAGACCCAGAGCGGCCCTTCTGCCGTGGGAATTTCCACCACACGGGCAGTGGTTACCGGTATTGTATTTATTGCTGTTTTTGATGGTATTTTTTCCATTGTGTATTATTATCTGGGCATATGACACAACCACAGACAGCCATAGAGATTGAAAACCTGAGTGCCGGATATGACGGTATCCCGGTGATCGAAAACACCAGTTTTACGGTTTATGCCGGGGAGATCTTTATCATCATCGGCGGTTCAGGCTGCGGCAAAAGCACGCTGCTCAAGCACATGATCGGACTGCTGCCCCCGATTTCCGGCACAATTCTGATCCAGGGGGAAAATCTGGCGACCGCCACCCTGCATGAAAAAAACCGGATTCTGCAGAAAATCGGTGTGGCATTTCAAAGCGGCGCCCTGTTTGGCTCAATGAGTGTCATGGAAAATATCCTGCTGCCCCTGAGGACATTCACCCGCCTGCCGGAATCCGCCATCCAGGACATTGCCCGAGTGAAACTTCAGCTGGTGGGCCTTGAAAACGCAGCTTATCACATGCCTGCAGAGCTGTCCGGGGGCATGAAAAAACGGGCTGCCCTGGCGCGGGCCATGGCTCTGGATCCATCGATCATCTTTCTGGATGAACCCTCAGCAGGCCTGGATCCCATCACGTCATCAGAACTGGACAGCCTTATCAAGGATCTGGCAGAATCCCTGAACATCACCTTTGTGATTGTCACCCATGAGCTGGCCAGTGTCGAGGCGATCTCCCACCGGATCATCCTGCTGGAAAAAGCAGCAAAGGGCATTGTGGCAACCGGCACCTTTGAACAGCTCAGGCAGAAACACCAGCCCCGGTATGTCCATCAATTTTTTAATCGCGTATCTGATCAAGCAGATGCAGACAAAAGGTGACACCCATGACCCAGAAAGCCAATTTTTTCAAGCTCGGTCTGTTTATGATCACAGCCTTTACCATTGGAACGGTGCTCTTAATTGTATTTGGCGCCGGTGACCTGTTTAAAAACGAGCTGCTGGCTGAAACCTGTTTTAATGAATCTGTTCAGGGCTTGAGCGTCGGGTCGGAAGTCAAATACAAAGGGATTAAAATCGGAACTGTGAAATCCATCCAGAGTGCATCCCAGGTCTACAGGACAAAATCGGATTATGTTCTGGTGATGATTGCGCTGGAAGAAAACATTTTTCTGGGGCAGACCGGCGAAACCGTACAGGAACGGGTTGAAAAGGCAGTTGAAGACGGCCTTTTCACACGGCTCTCCTTTAAAGGGCTGACCGGCGTGGCCTATCTTGAAACCGATTACGCGCCCATACAATCGGCAGACCTGCTGGAGATCCCCTGGACACCAAACACGATTTACATCCCGTCACAGAAAAGCAACATGAAACAGCTGGGAGACGCGCTGAACCAGATCCTGGACAATCTGAACGCCATCAATATCCAGAACATTACCACCAATATCGAACTGCTGTTAAGCACCCTCAATGCCAAAGCCAGTGACTTTGATGCCAAAGCCATTTCCGCCATGACCGCCACATTGATTCAAACCCTTCAGAACACCACGGAAAAACTCCACACCACCCTGGAATCAGAGCAGGTTCAAGCCCTTCTTACCGATGCCGGGGTATCGTTTTCCGAACTCAGAGCAGCCATTGAAGCTTCAAAAGACCCGTTTCAATCCGCAATACAGGATCTGCAGACATCGGCCCAGACACTTGAAAACCTGCTCTGGCTCAATTCCGGAAAAATTGAGCGCATGGTGGACCATCTTGAGGCGTCATCGGAAAACCTGCGGCAGATGACCCTGGATCTGAAACAATATCCCGGCCGCCTGCTGTTTGAAGCCCCTCCACAACAGACCCTTCCCGACAAGGAGACCCCCTGATGCGCAAGATCAGACACGTTGTTGTGCCGGCCCTCATCGTCTGTTTCGGGCTGTCCTGCGGTTGCTCAGGCCTGCAGAAACCCGCGTTGAACCGGCAGTATTTTGAACTGGCAATCCGCCTGCCCCGCACGCAGGTCTCGCCGTTTATTGACCGTGGGAATCCTGTTCTGATCAGGGATTTTGGAATATCCCCCGGATTCGACACCCACTCTTTTGTCTTTCGCATCACTGAAAAAGAATATACCCGTGATTTTTACACGGAGTTCACCACCCATCCTGCCCGGCAGATTACCGACCAGATCGCAGACGCCCTTTACGCATCCCCGCACTTTATACCGTACTCAGCCCACAGCAGGACAAAACCCGGTTATCGACTGTCCGGCAAAATCAACCGCCTTTATTGCGATCTCCAGCAGGCAGGCCATCCTGTGGCAATCGTTGAAATCCGCCTGATACTTGAAAAAGAAAATCAGGCCACCGGCCGGCAGGTGCTGGCGCAGACCTATACTGCTGCCCAGCCATTGCCATCATCAGCGCCTGAACACATTATTACCGGATGGAACAGCGGACTGGAACAGATTACCGCTGATTTTATCCGGGATGTTGAACTGCAGGGATCATTTCATTGACCAAGGAGCTTCTGGATGACGATCAACAAAAACAAGCTGTTTTCTCTGTCATCAATGAGAAGCGTCATCATTTTCCTGGTCATCGCCTGGGGGGGCTTGTGCAGCCAGGCGGCACTGGCAAAACAGACCGTCACCATCGGGGTTTACGATAACCCACCAAAAGTTTTTGTTTCCGAAACCGGACAGCCTGCAGGCATTTTTATCGACCTGATCGAATGGATTGCAAAAGCGGAAGGCTGGACGCTGGCGTACCAGGCCGGAACCTGGTCCCAGGGCCTGGATCGCCTGGAAAAAGGACAGATCGACCTGATGCCGGATGTGGCCCACTCAACCGCCCGGGAAAAAATTTTTTCCTTCCACCAGGTACCGGTGCTGTCATCCTGGTTTCAGGTGTATGCCCGCAAAGGCAGCAATCTCCGCTCGCTGCTGGATCTGAACCAGAAAACCATTGCCGTGCTGGAACGTTCTGTTCAGCAGGAGGCCTTTACCAGTATCGACAAAGGATTTGGCCTGAACACAACCATGATCGGACTGCCGGATTATAAAACCATTTTTGAAATCGTCCGGGACGGACAGGCAGATGCCGCCATCACCAACCGCTTTTACGGTCTGGTCCATGCACAGGACTTTGGCCTGGAAGATACCACCATTGTGTTTCATCCCACTGAACTATTTTTCGCCGCTCCCAGAACCGGCAGCATTCAACCGATTTTGCAGACCATCGACTTGCACCTGGCCCTCCTCAAAAAAGATACCCGGTCCATCTATTATCGGTCCCTGAAACGCTGGATCTCTGAAGATGTCCGTTTTGAATGGCCGATCTGGCTGAAAACACTGGGAATCGGCATGATCGTGTGTCTCTTTTTAAGCCTGGCCGGCACCATTCTCTTCAAATACCAGATGGAAAAAACCCTGCGCAAAAGCGAACGAAAATACAAAGAACTGGTGATGCTGGCCAACACCATTGTCCTGCGCTGGACAACCAATGGAAAAATTATCTTTCTCAATGAATTCGGACTGAGATTTTTTGGATATTCCGCTTCAGAAATCACCGGCAGGCAATTGCTGGGGACACTGGTACCGAAAAGCGACAGCGCTGGCAGGGATCTGGCGCAGATGCTCAGCCGGATTCCAGAAAACCCAGATCAATTCGGCCGAAACATCAATGAAAACATCCTTTGCAATGGCAAACGGGTCTGGATCGACTGGCGAAACCGGGTCATCATGGACCGCCAGGGAAAACCAAAGGAAATTTTAAGCATCGGGACGGATATTACCGACCTGAGACAGGCAGAACATCAGATTCACCAGTTGAATGCCGATTTGCAGCACCATGCCCAGACCCTTGAAAAACGGGTGGCAGTGCGGACAAAAGAACTGGCAGCGGCAAAAGAACGGGCCGAAGCTGCCGACCATTTGAAGTCTGCATTCCTGGCCACCATGAGCCATGAGCTGCGCACCCCTTTAAATTCCATTATCGGCTTTACCGGCATCCTGCTCCAGGGACTTGCCGGCCCCCTGAACGATGAACAGCAAAAACAGCTGCGCATGGTACAGGACAGCTCCCGGCACCTGCTGAATCTGATCAATGATGTGCTGGATATTTCCAAAATCGAAGCCGGCCAGCTGTCAGTATCTGCTGACACATTCGATCTGCCGCTGTCCATTGAAAAAACCATCCGCCTGATCCGTCCGGCAGCAGAGAAAAAAAATCTCGACCTTTTGACAGAAATTGCACCGGATGTAAAAACCGTGACCACAGACCAGCACCGCCTGGAACAGGTCATGCTGAACCTGCTCAACAATGCGGTGAAATTCACCGAAGAAGGCGCTGTAACACTTGTGTGCAACAAAACGAAAACCCACTATCACCTATCTGTTTCCGACACTGGTATTGGAATTCCTTTGGAAAAGATTCCCCATCTTTTTCAACCGTTTTACCAGATTGATACCGGGCTGTCACGCAGACACGAAGGCACCGGTCTTGGTCTTTCCATCTGTAAAAAACTGATGGATCTGATGGGCGGCAGCATCGATGTTCACAGCCGGCCGGGACAGGGCAGCACCTTCACCATACGCTTTCCCGTAAATTCAGGAGATGTGTCATGACCTGTCATTTACTGATCATTGAAGACAATATCCAGAATCTTTACCTGATGCGGTTTTTGCTGGAAAAAAACGGATTTTCCATCACCGGCGCTGACACCGGACCGGACGGCATTGCCAAAGCCCTTCAGATCATTCCCCATGCCATTTTGCTGGATATTCAGCTGCCAGGCATGGACGGATATGCCGTGGCCAGAGAGATCAAAACCCACCCGCAACTCTCACAGATCCCCATTATCGCGGTCACCTCCTATGCCATGGTCGGTGACCGGGAGCGGATCCTGTCTGCCGGCGCCACCGGATATATTGAAAAACCCATTGATCCGGACACATTTGTTTCAGAAATCCGCCAGTACCTGCCAGGAGGTACGACACCATGAGCCTGACGCCTGTAATCGATCTGATTCATAACCTGGCCCTGCTGGTGTCCGCTGCTGTGCTGTTTGATCTTGTCACCACCCGCTGGAACATTCTGAGTCTTTT
>JAABSK010000471.1 GCA_011390435.1 Desulfobacteraceae bacterium
ATCGGAAAAATCCTTTATTTATGGTTATATGACAATGAATCAATCGTTTTTTGGAAATTGCTGCATCGAATTCCATGAAGCTATAAGACTGATAGAACAAAAATTCTGTTTTTTGTCAACCAAAAGATCAAAAAAAGGAGAGTGGAAATTCACAGGTCAAAGCGCTGCGATCGCAATGGGATCCGGCAGTCGGACCGGATCTTAAATATATTGCGCTGCTGGATTCAGGTGTGGTATGCATCAGATCAGCCCTGAACAGTATTTTTTACGATCCAGTCTATCGAGAAAAGGAGAAAAAAAATGAACCTGGCCCATCTGCCTGAACAGGAAATTCAACATTTTGGCGAACATGTCTCTCAAATTTATGAAGATTGTTTTTATACCAACGTGCAGATGAACCAGGATGCCAGGCGCATGGCAAATGCCCTGAAAAGTCTTGGGATTAAAAAGGGGGATCGCGTTATCCTTCAGATGCCCAATTGTCCTGAAATTATCCAGAGTTTCATTGCCATTTACGCACTGGGCGCAGTGGTCGTACCGATCAACTATATGGTGGGAGATGCTGAAACCCGGTTTATCTATGAAGATACCAAAGCCAGAGCCGTGATCAGCACGATGGACTTCTGGCCTAAAATTCAGGAATGCCGGGAAGGGGTTGATTCGATTGAGAATGTGATTCTGGTGGATGAGGCGGTTCCCCATCCGGCGCTGTCCTATCATCAGCTGCGCTGCGCCCATGCTCCTGATTTTGAGGTGGTGGATGTGGATGACGACGATCTGGCAGCGCTGATTTATACAGCTGGTACAACCGGAAGTCCAAAAGGTGTGATGCATACCCATTCCACACTTCTGGAAAATGCCAGAATGCAGATGAAAACCTTTGATCTGCCGTCTGGAATGACCAGTGTGGCCGTGCTTCCCCTGTGCCATTCCTATGGGATTGCCAGCATGAATTACAGCATGCTCAAGGGTGGGAATACCTCTGTGATTCTCAAGCAGATTGATATTGAAGCGATTTTCAAGGCCATTGAAAAATACAAGGCCACAATTGTGGCTGCGGTCCCGACGTTGTATGTTTATATGTTGATGATGGTGGATCAGCTGAAAAAGTACGATATCAGTTCCATGAAATACTGGACCTGCGGCTCTGCACCATTGACCAGAGACACCTGGCAGCGGTTTCAGCAGACCTTTGGCGGTGAAATCGTCGAAGGCTGGGGGCTGACCGAGGCTGGGGCCAACAATGCGGCGAATCCGCTGCATGGCCGGAAAAAAATCGGGTCCATCGGCCTTCCCATGCAGGGAACCCAGATGAAAGTGGTGGATGCCGCAGACAATGAAGTGAAAAAAGGTGAGCAGGGGGAGATTCTGATTTCCGGCCCCATGATCATGAAAGGCTATTGGCAGAATCCTGAGGAAACCGCGAAAGTGCTCAAGGATGGCTGGTTGTATACCGGAGATATCGGGTATCAGGATGAAGCGGGTTACTATTTCATCACGGATCGGAAAAAAGATCTGATCATCAAAGGGGGTGAAAATATCGCGCCCAGAGAGATTGAGGAAGTGATGATGCGCCATCCCGACATTGCTGAAGTCGCAGTGATCGGGGTGCCGGATGCGGTTTATGGCGAGAACATCAAAGCCTTTGTGGTGCCGATGCCGGGCAGAACCCTTTCTGAGCGGGAAGTGATTGACAATTGCCGGGAAATACTCAAGCGCTTTAAATCACCTTCGGAGGTGGTGTTTCTGGACACGCTGCCGAAAAATCTTGTGGGCAAGATTCTTCGCAAGGAGCTGCGAAAGATGTAATTGCCGCGCTGTGGTGGAACCGTTACATTTGATTACATTTATTTTCTTTTTCAAGCAGAAATTTTTGGGGTATACAGAAGGCATTTAAAGGAGAGAATCGCCCGTGATGAAAACTCAGCCTGTCAACCAGAAAACAGCTTCGATCCTTTTTCGCTTTGTACGGGTCGTGCTTGTTCTTGTCTTTGCTACAGGAATCAGCATCGGATTGATCGCGTTAAAGGAAAAACCCCAAAAACAGATCATTGAAAAGACACCGCCCCTGGTTCAGGTGATCACGGTTTTACCGGAACGTATCGATATGACAGTTGAGGCCTTTGGTACGGTGATTCCCAGAAAACAGGTGACAATTGCAGCAGAAGTCCCTGGAAAAATTGATCAATTGCATCCAAAATTTGTGGCAGGCGGACAGATCCGGAAAAATGATCTTCTGGTGCAGATCGATCAGCGCTCTTTTCTGCTGGATCGCACTGCAGCATCCGTACGACTTGAACAGGCAAAGACAGACATTAAAAGCCTGGAACAGGAGATTAAAAATCTGGGACAGGAGATTCAGCTGTCCCGGGCCAATGTCCGGCTGGTCCAAAAAGAGTTTGAGCGCATCCGCACGCTTGCCCAAAATCAGTTTGCCTCAAAAACGACTGTGGACCGGGCGGAGCAACAGTATCTGCAGGCAAAAATTGCGTTACAGACCCTTGAAAACCGCCTGGTAATGACCGGCACCATGATGGAGCAGCGAACAGCTGCCGCTGCCATGGCAGGGGTTGATCTCCAGCGGGCGGAACTGGCCTGGGAAAAGACCCGTATCCT
>JAABSK010000472.1:0-232 GCA_011390435.1 Desulfobacteraceae bacterium
GGGGCCTCAATGGTATGCCATGGGACGGCACTTATATAATTCAGAAAAAATATTTAAAGATACCATACATGAAGCCCATGAAGCCCTTCAGGCAATCGGCGGCTGGAATCTGGTGGATGAATTTCTTGCATCTGAAGAAAATACCAAAATATCACTGACCTCCTATGCACAGCCGATGATGACAGCCTTACAGATCGGATTGGAAAGGCTGTGGAGATCGAGAGGTGTCGCT
>JAABSK010000472.1:242-2615 GCA_011390435.1 Desulfobacteraceae bacterium
GAGGTGTCTCTCCTTCAGCAATTGTCGGACACAGCATCGGTGAAGTGGCCGCATGTGTCAGTGCCGGATGTTTTGATCTTCAGCAAGGGATGAAAATCATCTATCATCGTGCAAGAACCATGGATAGAGCTTCAAGTAAAGGCGCCATGCTTGCCGCCGGCATATCTCAGGAAACCGCCTTCTCTCTGGCAGAACCCTATGGAGATGCCGTCTCTGTTGCCGCAGTCAATGGTCCGGCCTCTGTGACATTTGCCGGGCAAAAGGAAATGCTCAAAAAAATTGAAGCAACCTTGAATGAGCGGGAAAAATTCAACCGGTTTCTCAATGTGGAATATGCGTTTCACAGCGCTTTCATGGATCCTGTTAAAGATGACCTTTTAGCCAGTTTGTCTGATATTCAATGCATAGCACCCCATATCCCTTTATGGTCAACCGTGACAGGAGAACAGGTCACAAAAGCTGTCCACAATGCAGAATACTGGTGGAAAAATGTCCGCCAGACGGTTCTTTTTGGACCTGCCATTGAAAAAATCATCGACACCTGCCCTCTTTTCCTGGAAATAGCAGCACACCCGGTGCTGGCAGCCTCGATCAAGCAATGCTTAAAGGAAAAACGCGTCTCTGGCCGGTGTATCCAGTCTCTGAAAAGAAATGATCACGATACCGCTTCGATGGACATCGGTATCAATGACCTTGTCAAGGCTGGATACCCTGTTGACTGGAAACGGATTTACAATATCAAATCAATTCCTCATATCGCATTCTGGCCCTATCCCTGGGAAAAAAAAGAATACTGGGAGGAAAGCACCGTCTCTTACCAGAACCGCCTTGCAAAGCTGGACGATACGCTTCTTGGCAGAAAATTTGATTTCTTTGATGTGCCAACCTGGGCAAATCAACTGGACTTGAAAATTCAGAACTTCCTGTCAGATCACAAGGTAAAACAACACATATTTTTTCCTGCTGCAGGATATATTGATATCTTTTGTGCGGCTGCATCCCTTTGTGTCGGGGAATTCTTCGAACTTGAAGATTTCTCAATCCTGTCCTCCATCGTTTTGAACACCCATGATGTCAAAAATACCCGGTGCCAGTTTGATGCGGGTACAAATCAGCTGATTCTGAAGGTTTCCGGCGATGGTGCAGCAAGAAACTGGGAAATATGCGCCACATGTAAAGCCTATAAAGTCAATGAACCTGAAACCTCGCCCCTTGACATAAATACCGTTACAGACGCCGGCATTCTGCATGATGACAAAGAAACATTTTACAGACGGGCCGGTGAGGAAGGGTTGAACTACGGACCCCATTTTCAAACACTTGAAAAATACTGGACTTCGAACGACAAACTCCTGGGATATGTGACATTGCCTGAAGACGATACATGCTTATTTGACAACACATACATTTCCCCAACGATTCTGGATGGTGTTTTCCAGCTCATGGCCATTGAAATGAAAAAACAGGGCCCGGGCTGCAAACTATATCTGCCGGTCGGGTTTGATAAACTGATCCTCCGGAAAACTGCCGGAAAAAGTCTGTATGCACTCATCCATATTGTTGAACACACGCTGGAACAAATAGTTGCCGACATATTTCTGTACAATACAAACGGATACAGAACAGGGCATATAAGAAATTTTGTCTGCAAGGCGGTTGAGACAAAAGAAGAGGATCCCGCCCTTTGGGGAAAAAGCGTACTGTATGAGTACTGGTTACCCCGGCCGCTTGACTGGGGAAAAGCGTCTGCAGCAATCGAAGATCTTGGCGACAAGGCGCTGAACAATATTGATCAGGCCGCTGATTTCGAAAAAAAGTTGAACATCCGGAACCAGACACTCATGCGGCAGGAGTATTTAGACAACCTGAACAAATTGATGTTCAGGTTTTTCATTAATGCCATATACGGCATTATCAAAGATTATAAAATCGGCACCCGGATCGATCTTGATGTCCTTGTCAAAAACAGCCGGGCAGATGCAAAACTCATCAGATACGCAAAAACACTTCTCGCTCATATGGTCGTGGATGGGTATGCAGAAAAAATCGATGCCCATGATTATTGCCTCACAAAAAAAGCAGGTGAAATTCAACGCATTGAAGACTGCATGGGGATTTGCATAAAAGAGAACCCTTCCACGATATATGATATCAATATGATTTATGAAAGAGGGGCCAACCTGATCGCCATGTTTCAGGGAACATATGATCCCCTTGAAATGATCATGGGAAAAGACCGGGCTGAATATATCAGATACTTTTATACACACTCTCCCATGTTTCATGGGAACAACCAGGTGATCATGTCGATCATCCGGGAAATGATCGACCCCATTCCCGGGGGCACCCCTTTCAGAGTTCTGGAGATTGGTT
>JAABSK010000473.1 GCA_011390435.1 Desulfobacteraceae bacterium
CCATGACCGGAACCAGCAGGGCCGTGGCCGCCGCATTGGCCATGAAACTGGTGATAAAGGCACTCAGCCAGGAGGCACCGGCTGCAACCACCGGCCAGGGAGAGTCCGTGAATATCGGGAAAATCTGGGTCGCAAGCCATTTGCCCGCTCCGGTATCCAGCATGGCCACGCCGAGAGAGAATCCGGCACCAAAAACCATGATAGGGTTCCAGGGGTATTCAGCCAGGCACTGCTTCCAGTCCACTACCTTAAAGGTCATGCATACCACGATAAACAGACCGCCGATGGCGGAAACATGGATTTTGGTCAGGTCCGTCATGAACCAGAGTACGAAGGTGACGGCAAGAATCCAGGAGAGTATCTTTTCATTTTTGGCCATGGGCGGCATTTTGGCAATGGCTACTTCAGACGGCAGCTCTTTGACTTTGGGCGGATAAATAATCCAGACTGCCAGCCAGGTGGCCAAACCGAGGAACAGTGACGGCACGAATTGATAGAGCATGTACTCCATGAAACCGATATGGTATCCGGTGATCTGGCCGAGAAGCTCTGCTGACGCAGGTGATCGCCCGCTGCCCAAAAAGGTGGCCCCGCCCCCGCAAGCGGCACCCAGCGGTATAACGAACATGAAATGTTTGGTAAAACTGTTGCTTTTATCCGGTGTGAGACCCATTTTCAGGAACATGGGCATCATGGCATAAAGCAGGATAATGGTGATGGTGGCATCATGGGTCCATGCCGCCAGGAAGGTCGCGCCCATGCACAGGATAAAACTGAGCCGTTTGACATTGGTGCCGCCGAGCTTCAGGATATAGGACATGAGCCGGTTGGGAATACTGGTCTGGCCCAGCATGACCCCGAGCATGATGATAAAGAAAACAAAAACAACGGTCCGGTTGGCATAGGGTTCCCAGGCCGCTTTGGAACTCTGTATTTTGAATATGATCATCGCACATCCGACCCCGATGGAGGTAACACCGATGGGAACCGCTTCGGATGTCCACAGGATAACCACCGTCATCAACAGGGCCAGAAACGCGTGTCCGCGACTGCCCAGGGTTTCCGGGGTGGGCAGCAGCCAGACCAGAAGACCGGTGGCAACGGAAATGATAATCCATTTGAGCACGAATGCCTGGCTTTTTTCAGTCCCCCCAGCTTCCTCGAGTTTTTCAATATTTATATCAGTTGTCATTTTATTTAATCCTCCTGTCAGGTCATCGGTTGACAATATTGGCAATTTCAAAGAAAAGATTCTGCTCTCTCAGAATACCGGTCACTTTTTTACCGGACGTGACGATCAGTCGCGTCTTCTGGGTCTTGAACAGCAGGTCGGCTACTTCCATAAGGTTTGCATTCTCATCGATCATGGGCGGCACATCCAGGACGAGCTCACCGACCTTTTTATCCGCCAGCGTCTTCATCTGGATTGTGAAAAGACCGTCCCATCCCCCGGTAAATACATGGGAGAACCGGACGCTGTCGGCCATGGATGATTTCGGAAGAGACAGATAAAATGGCCGGACACCTTTGATCAGATCCTTCATACTGAGGATACCGATGAATTTTTTCTGTTCATCAAAGACAAGAAGCGACCGGTGGCCAGCTTCCCGTATGAGGTTGCTGGACACCAGTTCGGTCAGGGAACGCATGAGTTTGCGTACCGCCTCCCTGACTGTCATGTTGACGGTTACGGTGGAGTAATTGTCGATTTCGGTCATAATATCTTTGACCTTCTTTTCCGTCCGGGCCGCCCCGGTCTGCCTGACGGCATATGCCTCATTGATTTTTACGGCGAGGATATCGATATCGCAGGGTTTGGTCAGGTAATCAAAGGCCTCAAGCTTCCGGGAATTGACAGCGGAATCCTCATTTCCATGCCCGGTGAGCATGATGACCTGGGTGTCCGGCGCTATTTTTTTGATTTCCGCAAGGGCCATATGCCCGTCCATGCCTTCCATTTTAACATCCAGAACCACCACATCATGGGGGGTTCGTTTCAAGGTGGCCAGCGCCTCTTCCCCTGATGCGGCAATGGTTGTTTCAAATCCTTTTTTTCTTAAGAGTGTTGATGCGGTTTCACGAAATCGGGTTTCGTCATCCACTATCATCACCTTTGCTTTTTTGGTCATGTCGTATTTTCCTTTCGTTAAAAGGTTGTTTGAAGATGTCACTGTCATACGGTCGTTCATTTCCATCCTGTGTTTTGTTCTCTATTTGAACAAAACGGGATAGAATAAGATCCATAAAATAATTTGAAACCCCATGGCGGCGAGAAGGATGAGGAAAGCGGGTTTCGTTGGAAATCCACAGGTGTTTTTATACCCGGTGTACACCAGCCACCACTTCCAGGGTTCGGTAAACCATAAAAAAAAGGGCATCCAGGATACGAGAAGAATGACTCCGGTGGAGAATGAATGAACACTGAGAATCATTTCAAATGCGGAAATCCTTCCCAGGGTTATCACCATGACCAGATAGCTCAGTCCTGCTGAAATCAGCATGATGCCCATACTGTTGAGAAAAAAAATACTTCCCATTGCAACCGGGTTGGGATAACTACCCGCCAGCAGGCTGGCGGCCACGTAAAAAATGCTGCATATGATACAGAATCCT
>JAABSK010000474.1 GCA_011390435.1 Desulfobacteraceae bacterium
TTTTCAGGCCTTCGCAGAAAATCCGCTCAGTGACATTGCCGTTGAGCAGCCAGATCAGGCGGGCCGGTTCCATGATCTGCCGGGCATGGGTCAGAGACAGGGACCGGTAAAGTCGTTTGAAATGGGTTTTATCCAGGATCACCCATTCTCCGGGTATCAGATGGTCGGCAATCCCGGAAAATGAATCTGCCTTATGGGCGAATTCACTGGTATCACTTTTCCGGTCAATGATTTCATTCAAGGCTTCATGGGCGGTAATGGTTTCCCGGCCCAGCTGCCAGACCGCCCCTTTTTCCGGCCGGGTTTGATTGGTGGATGACAAAAAACTGCCCAGCAGACGTTCGCACCAGTCAAACCGGAACTCGGAAAACACCAGCAGAGCGGACAGAATAAGCACACCAATGTTGAGAAAAGAAAATGTCCTTTTCAGCTGTTCCCGGTATTCAACGGGTTCATACCACCTGGGGTTCATCAGTATATTATGCCTTGCCCGCCGCTTTCATGGAATCCATGTATACCCGGTAGAAATTGCTGTGATCCATCAATGCGGCAGACAGAACCCCCGGCATATGTGAAAGACTATCCGGGCCGGCAACACTGTTAACACTTGCATGCATTGCCGCCATGGGATCACCGGTTTTAAACTTTTGTCCCAGCAGGATCAGGCAGATCTTCCGCCGAACGGACATGTCCAGGGTGTTCATTTGCGCCAGTATCGTTTCCTGTCCCGGGTCGAACCGGTCTTCAAGCACCACCAGCGGATACACATGATAGGCCATTTTCTTTACGGCTTCTGCTTGATCGGTCGCGGTTTCCACCCCATACCCCAGTTGCCGGGCCGCTAAAACGACAGGCTTCAGAAAAGGCCCTTCGGAAACCAGAATCAGGGCCCGTTCCTGTCTTTCAAGGGGATTGTCAGACCCGTCCCCGATGGCAACCGACTCTCCGGGGCCGTCTGCGGCTTTGGATCCGGCGGCAGGAATATTAATTTTTTCTTTGCATTTCGGGCAGTTGAATACAGCAGCCTTGTCTTTGGGCAATTTATGATCCGGAATATTGAACTGAGAATTACAATTTCTGCAACGAATGTTCATGGTTATTTTTCCCCCTTATAGCCCCGGTCAATCTCAAGGGAATCGATACGGGAAGTGGCTTGCCCTCGCTCGCTTTTGATCCTGTCCATACCCCTTCCCACCAGATCCTTTCTGGACGCATAGGCCATGGCCACCGATTCATCTATTTTACCATCCCGGTAAAGGGAAACGATGTATTCATCAAAGGAAACCATTCCCTGGGACTTGCCCGCCATGATAATATCGTTAAAGGTTTTCCCCTCAGACTCACCGTTGAGAATGGAATCTTTCACCCGCAGGTTGCTGGCCATGATTTCAAATGCCGCCACCCGGCCCCCTCCCAGTTTGGGTAAAAGACGCTGGGCCACCACCCACCGGATCGTGTCGGCCAGCCGGATACGGATCTGCTTTTCCTCCTGGGTGGAAAACATTCCCAGAACCCGGTTGATGGTCTGCCCTGCATCCACGGTGTGAAGGGTGGACAGCACCAGATGACCGGTTTCTGCGGCGGACAGGCCGATCTCAACAGTTTCCCTGTCCCGCATCTCTCCCACCAGGATCACCTTGGGTGCCTGCCTCAGGGCAGCCCTGAGCCCTGAGGCAAATGTGTCAAAATCCATGCCCAGCTCCCGCTGGTTAAAGGTGGACAGCTTCTGGGTATGCTGGTATTCAATGGGGTCTTCCAGGGTGATCACATGCACAGCCTTGGTTTCGTTCACTCTGTCCAGCAGGGCTGCCAGGGATGTGGATTTTCCGGAACCGGTGGCACCGGTGACAAAAATAATGCCGTTCTTTTCTTCCGCCATTTTGTAAAACGGTTCAGGCAGCTTCAGGTCGTCAATGGTGGGGATTTTTGTTTCCAGTTTCCGCAGCACAACAGCGTATTTACCAGACCGCGAAAAGATATTCACCCGGAATCTGGCCTGGGTGCCCAGCTGATAGGACAGATCGCAGGACCCTTCTCTCAGAAGGGTTTCCGTCAGTTTTCGGTCATTGTGGATCAGGTTCAAAGCGATGATTTCCGTCTGGAATGGAGTCAATCGCTCAAAGTCCGGATCCATTTGCACCCGTGTCAACTTGCCTGAACTTTCCACCTGGAGCGGCTTGCCCGGTGTCAGGTTCAGATCGGAGACATTGGGATGGGCTGTCAGCATTCTGGATAAAATCTGATCGACCTGCTGCTTTTTCATAATTCTCCTGTCTCTGTTCGCGGATCAGGCTTCGGTAAAATCCGTGGGCGGTTTTTTGAGGAACGGCCGGAAAATGCTTTTGTTGTTCGCTTTGCTGTAGGCTTCATCCGGACTGATCCATCCTTTTTTGTAAAGTGTCATGATGGAGTCGTCCAGCAACTGCATGCCGTATTGTTTTCCCGTCTGGATCATGGAAGGAATCTGATGGGATTTGGACTCCCGGATGAGATTCCGCACCGCCGGGGTTGCCACCAGAATCTCCAGGGCCGCACACCGTCCTTTTTTGTCAATCCGCTTGAACAGGACCTGGGCCACCACCGCTCTCAGCCCGTCGGACAGGGTGGATCGG
>JAABSK010000475.1 GCA_011390435.1 Desulfobacteraceae bacterium
GTGTACCGCATCCCCCGGATAAATGTGGATGTGATCCCCATGGCATCAAGGACCTTGTTAATCTGGGGGCCACCGCCATGAACCACCACCGGATTCACACCAATATATTTCAGCAGTGTGATATCATTGGCAAAATCTTTTTTCAAGCCCTCATCCACCATGGCATGGCCACCGTATTTGATTACAATGGTCTTGCCGGAAAAATTCTTGATATACGGCAGTGCCTCTATCAGAATATCCGCAACATTGGTTGTCATAAGATATACCTTGTCAAATCCTCGTTTTCAACAATACCCATTAACTGCTTCGTCACAAATGACGCATCAATCACAATTTTCTTCTCTTCGATATCCGGTGCGGCAAACAGAATGTTCTCCAGCAGTTTTTCCATCAACGTATGCAGACGCCTGGCACCGATGTTTTCCGTCATTGCATTCACTTCCACAGCAATGGCTGCGATCTTCTCAATGGCATCCTGGCTGAATTCAATCTCCACACCTTCGGTTCTCAGCAGTGCGATATATTGCAGCACCAGCGCATTTTTCGGCTCAGTCAGAATCCGGGTGAATTCATGGGCACCCAGGGAGTTGAGCTCCACCCGTATGGGAAACCGGCCCTGAAGTTCAGGAATCAGGTCTGACGGTTTGGATACATGAAACGCGCCTGATGCAATAAACAGAATATGGTCGGTTTTCACCGTGCCATATTTGGTAGGGACGGAACTGCCTTCTACAATGGGCAGCAGATCCCTTTGCACGCCTTCTTTTGACACTTCCGGCCCATGGCTTTTTTCCTTGCCGGCAATTTTATCGATCTCATCGATAAAGATGATCCCGGCCTGCTCCACAAGCTCGATGGCATCGGCCTTTACCTGATCCATATCCACCAGGTGCATGGCTTCTTCCTGTGTCAGCAGTTTCAGAGCGTCTTTGATTTTAATCTTACGGCGCTTGGTATTTTTCGGCATCAGGTTGCCCAGCATGTCCTTGACATTGATCCCCATTTCCTCGATCCCGCTGTTGGAAAAAATCTCCACCATGGGAGAAGACCGGTCTGTCACATCCATGTCCACCTGCCGGGAATCCAGCTTTCCCTCTTTGAGCATCCGCCTGAGTTTTTCACGGGTAGAGGCGTTTTGCGCGGCATCTGTTTTGGCATCATTTGTGGCAACGATATCAATGTCGTTGGCAATGGCGGCACCACTCTGGGATGAGGGTGGCAGCAAAATATCCAGAACTCTTTCCTCAGCAATTTTAGCTGCTTTTTCCTGTACGGCCTCCTGCTGACGGTTTTTCAAGTTGTTGATCGTCAATTCCACCAGATCCCGGACCATGGATTCTACATCCCGGCCCACATATCCCACCTCGGTAAATTTGGAGGCCTCCACCTTATAAAAAGGCGAATCTGTCAGGTTGGCCAGACGACGGGCAATCTCTGTTTTCCCCACCCCGGTGGGGCCGATCAGAATAATGTTTTTGGGTGCGATCTCTTCTTGAAGGTCTTTGTCCAGCTGACGTCTGCGCCATCTGTTCCGCAATGCAATGGCCACTGATTTTTTGGCATCTTTCTGACCGATGATATATTTATCCAGTTCTGTAACAATCTGGCCGGGTTTTAAATCTTTCATGTTTCTCTCTTTATAGTGCTTCAAGGGTGATGTGGTGATTGGTATAAATACACAGATCACCAGCAATTTTCATGGCTTTTGTCACGATCTGCTCGGGATTGAGGTCGGTGTTTTCCACCAGGGCAACGGCTGCTGCCTGAGCAGCGGTGCTGCCGCTGCCAATGCTGATCACACCGTCATCCGGCTCGATCACATCTCCGTTTCCAGACAGAAGATAGGTGTTGGCTTTGTCAGCGGCAATCATCATGGCTTCAAGCCGTCGTAAATATTTATCTGTTCGCCAGTCCCGGGCCAGCTCAACACAGGCACGGGTCAAATTTCCATTGTAACGCTCCAGTTTCTTTTCCAGTTTTTCCGACAGGGTCAGGGCATCTGCAGTGGCCCCGGCAAAACCGGTGAGAATCTGATCATTGTATATCCGCCTGACTTTTTTGGCCTTGTGCTTGGTAACGATATTTCCCAGTGTCACCTGGCCGTCTCCTGCCATGACAACTGAGCTGTTGATCCGCAGTGCAAGAATGGTTGTTCCGTGAAATGTCTTGTCATTCATCGTGAATATCCTGTTTTTTTTATCAGCGCCTGGGATGGGCCTTATCATAAACCTGCATCAGATGGCTGGTGCTGACATGGGTGTACACCTGAGTGGTTGAAAGACTGGCATGCCCCAGGATCTCCTGAATTCCTCGAAGATCCGCACCTGAATCCAGCATATGGGTCGCAAAGGAATGCCGCAGCGTATGGGGTGAGACCGGGACACTCAAATTGCAGTCCTGAACGATTTTGTCCAGGATCCGTCGAATGGAACGGGAACTTAATCGTGAATAATTTTTATTGATAAAAACTGGAATCAATTTTTCCTTTAGTGTTGCCCGGTATTTTTTTATCCGATCCAGTGCCCGCTTTCCAACCGGCACCATCCGTTCTTTTGAACCTTTTCCGAAAACTTTAATCATTTGGGATTCAAAGTCAATGTCTTCCATGTT
>JAABSK010000476.1 GCA_011390435.1 Desulfobacteraceae bacterium
TTATACCCACCTTGCCCAGGACCATGCCATTGTTGATGCTTCCTTTGACAGGGACGAGTCGAGTCTGTTCGGCGAACTTATCTATGACCGGTCAATGTTTGTCTCCCACGGGCTGTTGACCCTGGGGACCTCCTACCGCAGGGATCGGTATGAAGACATACCGGTGTGGAACAGTTTTGTGCCTAGATTATTTCAACCGGACAATGTAGATTTCCTGCCTCAGCTGGACCCCATTGATTTTGAAAATGATCTTGGCGCAATTTTCGGCCAGTATCGCCATGACCTGGGGGATGTCGAGGTGTGGGCCGGTGTCCGCTATGACGACCATGACCAGTACGAGGACCGTACCAGTTTCAATGCCGGCCTGGCCTGGAGCCTGGATAATTATATGCTCAAACTGTTGTACGGCACCGGATACCGCACCCCCTTCGCCCGCCAGCTCGACGAGGATCTGGACCACAATCTGGAGAAAATCAGCAGCCTCAATGGGCAGCTGTCATGGAAAAGTGTCGATACCCAGGCCTCGGTCACCGCGTTCATAAATGAGATTGAAAATCATGTCACCGAGGATCGGTATACAGGTGCCGGTCTTTCCATGCCCAACAGCCAGACCATCTACGGTACTGAACTGGAACTCGATCACCAGCTCACCGACCGGATAAAGCTCGGGGCCAACCTGACGCTGCTGCGCAACTCCGGCCCCAAGGAAGCGTATTTTGTTTTTTCTGAGGAAGAACTAACTGTTGTAAAACGGGAGTATGATTACAACTTGGGTCCGGATATTCTGGGAACCCTCAAGAGTAGCTGGCAGGTGACGCCGCATGTACAATTGGTATCCGAGCTGCGCTATTTTGCCGGTCAGGAGCTCTATTATCCCATAGAGGATGTGACAAAATCCTCTGACGATGCATGGAATATGGACCTGCATCTGCATGTGAAAAATCTGTTTCCCTTTGACTTATCCTTCTTTGTCACCAATGTGTTTGACAACGACAACAGCATTCCGGGGTTGTATTCTGTTACACAGCCCCGGCCGGTAGTAGCCGGAATGTTCCTGCATATGACCTGGTAAAGAAAAATGATCACCCCCACCGTTGCATTCGTCCAATGGTTTGACGATATCCCGCTGGAACTGCGCAGGTACCTGGCCCATGTTTTTCGGGTCTGCACAACCGAGGATGCCTGCCAGATGGCGGCCCTGCCCGATCAGTCTTTGGCCGGTTTCGGGGCCTGGATTGTCAAACCGGATTTCCCCTTGCGTATTGCGGCAAAAATGTTCTATATAAGAGCGGTTTTTGACATGGTCATTTTGCACCACAATGAAATTACGGATGATGACGGGTCGTTTGGACTGTTATCACAAAAAAACAATATTGTGCGGTTGTCCGCAAAACAATGGGAAAAGGTTACAAAATCTTGGATAACCCTGCGCCAGGCCACCTTGTCTGATGCATATGTGCATTCCTGGACCTCGTGGATGATTAAACAGCAAAAGGAGTCACGGTGAGAAGCAGTGTCGGAAGTAGTATGAAAAGTAATGGTTTTTGTACAGTGAATATTTTTTTGTTTATAACGGTTAGCATAATTGCGGGTACCGGCGTTTTTTTTCCTAATCAGTGTCTGGCGGTCCGGACCATGACCCTGGACCAGTGTATTGAACAAGGGATTAAAAACAATACCACGCTCCAGGCAGCCAGATTTGATATACAATCGGCTGGCTACGATATAAAAGCGGCTCGGTCTGATTTTTTCCCCTCGCTGTCAAGCGGATATGCCGTTACTGAAATCATCAGTCAAAGCGCCACAGGTCGGACGGATCAAGACTACCTGGACCAGAACATCCGCCGCTTCAATGTAAAACTTTCCCAGATTCTCTATTCCGGCCAACGTATTATCAATACCTATGACAAGGTCCGCATCAGAAAGAAAGTTATCGAGGCGGAAACCCTCATGGACCTGCTGGAACTGGAATATAAAATTGAAACCACTTTTTACCGGCTGCTCAAAGCCAAGCAGGACATGATCGCGGGGACCGAATCCGTTGAAAGACTGCGCGAAAGCGTCAAGTCGGCCCGGGCGTTCTTTGAAAGGGAGCTGGTGCCCTATGTGAATGTGCTCCAGGCCCAGGTGGATCTGGCGGATGCTGAAGAAAAACTGGGTATTTCCACAAATGATGTCAACCGAGAACGGGTGGCCCTGTTTTCTCTGATGAATCAGCCCAGTGATCCGGATATTGTTTTTTCCGGCGAGCTGGCCCCGGTTGCTCCTGCCGTTCCCGAATTTACCGCCACTTTGGACAAAGCCCTTGAAAACCGGCCGGATATTGAAAGCCTGGGCCTGCAGATGGAAATTGCCCGAAAGGAAGCACATATCGCCCTGGGAAAATACCTGCCCTCGGCGCGCCTCGATGCCGTCTACAATGATCAGAACAACGACTATGACACCGATGTAAGCAGTTTTGACAGGGACCAGCACAACAAGTACTGGTCCGTGGGCGTCAATGTGACATGGGAACTGTTTGACGGGGGCCGGGGCTGGTATGAAAAAAGGAAATTCGACACCCAGGTCCGGAGATTCCAGGCCCTGATCAATGAGGCGGAAAATAC
>JAABSK010000477.1 GCA_011390435.1 Desulfobacteraceae bacterium
AATGGCCGGGATGGACAATAAAAATGAAAATTTGGCCGCAGTTTGCCGGTCCAGGCCGCAGAACATACCGCATGCAATGGTGGTGCCAGCCCTGGAAATACCGGGAATCACTGCCAACCCCTGGGTGACGCCGATAATCAGGGACCTTTTCAGATCCAGGGGTATTCCGGTCTTTTCAGTCCGGTAAAAACCCCGGGATATCCACAGGATGGTTCCAGTTAACACAAGCATTGCCCCCACCAGCATCCCGGATGTAAACAAAACATCTTCAAATTTTTTCAAACCCATGCCGATAAGGGCTGTGGGAACCGAACCGGCCACAATAAACAGAGCCAGTTTTAAATGCGTATCCGATTCAATCGCAACCGGCTGCCGTTTGATTGTCTTTGCCATACCGGACAGCACTGACACCACCATTCCCCTGATATCGGCAAAATACACCAGCACCACCGCTCCCAGTGTTCCCATATGCACACTGATATTAAAAGCCAGGGATGATTCCGTGATGCCGAAAAAAAGCTGCCCCAGCACCAGGTGACCGGAGCTGCTCACCGGTAAAAACTCCGTTAATCCCTGTAAAATTCCGAGTATGACTGCCTGATATATCTCCATATAACTTGTCATTTCCTTGATCAAAGACATTGAGTCAATCTGAGCGGCTGTGAAAAACAGAACTCCTAAATAATATTGTTCGCCTGAAATTGCAAGAATTTTAGTTGGGCAGGAAAAGGAGGATCCAACAGTTTGGGGGAAAAAGGAAAAAAATCTCTTTAAACAGAATATTAATTTCAGTTGATTTCACCCAAAATCTTTTGTATAATCCCTTACTAGAAACGAATCGGTATGGCACCTTGAATTCGATTATATATTCAAAAGAGTCAAATGACATCACAATCAATCAACTTTAATTTTAAATCATGAAGGAGAAAAAATGAAAAAGAAATGGATTTTTCAAAGTCTTTTATCCATGCTGGCACTTGTATTTCTATTCGGTTGCGCCGCCAAAGAGCCGGTCGATTTCGGCACGTTCACCCCGGTTCAGTTCGATCTGGACAAGGTTGAATCCAAAGTGGACAATTTTCTGGTAATCATGGATGCATCCAGTTCCATGCGACACGACAACAAATTCGACATCGCCAAAACCGTCGTCGAGCGTTTGAACATGACAATTCCGGAAATGGGCCAGACAGCTGGCCTCAGAACCTTTGGTCATGCACCTGCTGTTTCCGAAAACAAAACAGAACTGTATTACGGCATGGAATCCTATGCGACTGCCGCCATGGCGGACGGATTGGGTAATGTGACCAAACCGGGCGGAACCAGCCCCCTGGATGAGGCGCTGGCAGCGGCTCAAACCGATCTGGAACCCTTACCCGGAACTCATAATGCAGTGATTATCGTCAGTGATGGTAAAGACATGACTGATGTGCGGGAGCAGGCCCAGGCACTTAAAGATAATTTTGGTTCCTCTCTGTGCATCTACCCGGTATTGGTAGGAGATGCACCCGAAGGCCGTCAACTGCTTCAGGATATCGCTGACATCGGTGCCTGCGGTTTTTTCACCACGGCAGACGATGTTTTGACCAGTGCCGGTATGGCTGGATTTGTATCCCAGGTATTCCTCAAAGATGCGTCGCCTGCTCCGGCACCCGCTCCTGCACCGGTAAAAAATGACTCTGACGGTGACGGCGTTTATGATGCTGACGACCAGTGCCCCGGCACCCCTGCCGGTGCTCGGGTGAATGCGGTGGGTTGCTGGATTCTGGAAAATGTCCTGTTTGATTTCGACAAAGCCGTAATCAAACCGGAAGCCTATCATCTGCTGGATGAAGTGGTGGAAATCATGGAACAGAATCCCGGCATGAATGTGGAACTCCAGGGACATACCGACAATATCGGCTCCGAAGAATACAACATGGGCCTGTCTTTGAGACGTGCCAATGCCGTAGCTGATTACCTTGAAGACAAAGGTATTTCAAAAGACCGGCTGACCACCAAGGGATTCGGATTCAGCAAACCGGTCGCTCTCAACAGCACTGAAATAGGTCGTTCCCTGAACAGACGGGTGGAACTTCATCCATAGTTCAAATCTGCGTCAGTATCATCAATAATTACTGACAATTAATCAGACTGATTCGGCGGGTTTATCTTCAAGATAAACCCGCCGTTTTTTTATATCTGTATTTCCTGCCCGGTTCTTTCTACACCATACCCGCCTAAGGTTTGAACCCTTTGCTTGAATGCATCGCTGGCAATGGTCTCCAGCAGAATCCGGACATTGGGTGTATTGAAAAACCGCTCCGGTATCACCAGATCATAAGATTCCGTGACAATCGGCACAAAGTCCAGATCCAGTGCCCGGGCCGCTGCCATGATCCCCAATCCCGCATCCGCCCGGCCGGACAACACGGCCACAGCCACCGACATATGCGTATATTCATCATTTTCATATCCGATGATATCCGCCGGGGTCAAGCCGGCATCCGACAGCTTATAGTCAAAAAGGATCCGCGTGCCGGAACCGGCCTGCCGATTGATGAACCGCAGTTTTTTGTCCTTGAGATCCTTGATGGACCGGATATTTTTCGGATTTCCCTTG
>JAABSK010000478.1 GCA_011390435.1 Desulfobacteraceae bacterium
GTACCTGCGGCAGGACCCATGTACGCATGACCAAACCGGCCGGCCGGACCGATGACATGCTCATCATCCGGGGGGTCAATGTGTTTCCCTCCCAGATCGAAAGCGTGCTCATGGAAACCAGAAGCATACGTCCCCATTACCAGCTGGAAGTGGACAGAAAGGATAACCTGGACACCCTGACCGTGAAAGTGGAGATCGATGAAGGGCTTTTCAGTGATGACATTAAAAGCCTTCAGGCCATGGAGAACAAGATCGCCATGGACATCAAGGAAACTTTGGGGGTGTCGGCCCGGGTGATGCTGGTGGAGCCCAAAGCGATCCAGCGCAGCCAGGGGAAAGCGGTCCGTGTGATTGACAAACGAAACTTATAACAGAGGAGATCCACATGCTTGCCGAACAGATATCCATATTCATCGAAAACAAGGAAGGCCGGCTGGCGGAAGTCACCGCCATTTTAAGGGATGCAGGGGTGAACATCCGGGCTTTGTCACTGGCGGACACCACCGATTTCGGGGTGCTGCGTCTTATTGTCAATGACAACGAAGCAGCGGAAAAGGCCCTGAGAGCCGAAGGGTTCACCGTGGGACGAACCAAGGTGCTGGCCGTGGAGGTAGAGGACGAGCCCGGCGGCCTTAATAAGGTGCTGGATCCGTTGTGGATGCAGAACGTCAATGTCGAATATATGTACGCCTTTGCCAATCCCCAGTGCAAAAACGCCATCATGGTGTTCCGTTTCGATGACCATGAAAAGGCGCTCCAGATCCTGGGAGAGCATCAGATCAAAGTGATCGGCGCTAAAGAGATCTCCAGCCTGTGACCGTGTCGTTCACATAAACGCTTTGTCGTTCATGCTGACTTTTCTTACCAGTTGCCGGTAATCGGCAGAGGCCGTGGATCCCGGCGCGAATTCAAAAATGGATTTGCCGAAGGATGGGGCCTCTGCCAGGCTCTCATTGTAACGGATGGGGGTGCAGAGCGTATCCGGATACAATTTTTGCAACTGGCTGTAAAGGGCCTGAGGCCCTTTGATCCGGGTATCCAGAAAGGTGGGGACGATATATTTGAGTTCAATCTCCTTTCGGTATTTCTGGATGGACCTCAGGCTTTTCAAAAATTCGGACAGACCGTGGAGGGGCATCACCTCCAGTGCCACCGGCACCAGGACCTCGGTGGCATAGAACAGCACGTTGACAATGAGCTGATCCCATCCGGGCGCGGTATCGATGATAATAAAGTCATACTGGCTGTCCAGGTTTGACAGGGCTTCGGACAGGGCCCACTCCGCACCGAAACTTTTCCGGTCAATGATGCGCTTGACCCCGGCCAGGGATTTTCCCCCGCCCAGAAGCCACAGGTTTTTCCTTGCCCGCAGAATGCACTCACCCGGTGTCAGCTCCCCGGTGAGCAGTTCAGTCAGGCCGGCCCCCGGCTTTATGCCCAGCATGTAGGCAGACTGGCCCTGGGTATCGGTGTCCACCAGCAGCACCCGGTACCCGGCCAAAGCCAGGCCGCAGCTCAGGTTCACCGATGTGGTGGTTTTTCCTACCCCGCCCTTGCTCAATGTGACACATATCTTTCTGGCCCGCTTGCCCAAAACGGGTTGATCCCGGGCCGTCAATCGGTCCCTCATGACCGGGAATCTATGTCTACAGGCTTTGCAGGTGGCCATAAGCTTTTTCCCGGAAGACAGATAGGGGGCAAGGACGTCCGGACTGACCTTGTGCTTTCTTGTGCATTTGGGACAGATGATAATCACCTTTAATCCTCCTTTTTCAGCTCATTGAGAATTGCATCCACTGCAATCCCTGCAATCTGCTTCATGGATATCGGCCTGCTTTTGCCCAGCGATACCCGCAGTCTAATTCTGCCTTCCTTCTCCCACACCTGAACAGATACATTGTCCCGGATCACCTTCCAGGAATCTGTGTCCGGGCCTGTAAAAACGTCATTTTCAGCATCTATGGATTCACTGCGGTAGATCAGACAATCCAGTTCCCGGGTCAGGTCTTTTTCCTGACCGCCATCATCGGACAGGATTTTTCCCATAATATCTTTTTTCTGATTCATTTTTTATCTTCCGGTGATGCCAGCACTTGCTTTTTCATCCGGGACAGCTCTTGTTCCAGCATCTTTTTTTGTGAATCCGACAGATCGACCCACAGGATACCAAACTGCCACAGACCCCCGTCATGGATGGCGCAATGAACGATTTTCCCGGTCAGGCCCGACAACCGGGTATCACTGAAATTCAGCCGGCAGTCATCACACTGATCACCGACCTCAAAAATCTGATTGTCTTCAACAAGAATACCGATGCCTTCCAGGCCGATATCTGAAACAGGATAAAAAATGGATGAAATGGTGGCAGAGATCGACTCTTTTTCACTCACAGGCACCCGAAAGCTTTGGCGGACCTGATGAGCGGGATCTTCGGGTACAGGTAAAATTTCAATGGTTGAATGACTCATATACGCCTCCTTGCACTGAATGCAAAAGGGTGCAGAACACATTGTGCCCTGCACCCTTTGTCAGCTATCTCATGTTGAACCCGCTGTTACGCAAGGTTCAATACTATCCAAGAAGCTTGGTTACC
>JAABSK010000479.1 GCA_011390435.1 Desulfobacteraceae bacterium
ATCCAGGGAAACAAAGATCTCCGGAACCTGGCACAGGTGATCAACCATTTTGCCGATCTGTTTGAAAATCTGAATGAACGCATCACAGAACAGATCCTCGCGGCCAGGAATGAAACAGAAAAGGAACGCAACCTGCTGGCAGCCATTATGTCTGAACTGCCTCAAGGGATGTTTATCTGCAATAAAAACGGCCGGATCCTGCTGTTTAACTCTTTGGCCAAACATCTGTTTTCTCCAATGGATCATGATGAGGCGCCGGAACAATTCATCGGGCTGGGCAGATCCATATACCACCTGATCGATGAAAACCGGATCATCAGTGCCCTTGATGAAATTAAAACCCATCTGTCCTGCAGCAACACCGCAACATCCGCCTGCTTTATCACTCCGATCCATACCAGTCGGATGGTCAGCGTTGAGGTCCTTCCCATCCTTGATCCGGATCAGCAGATCACCGGTTTTATCCTGGCCCTTATGGATATTACCGGAAACATCCGGCAATATGAAACCGTTTTTGAATCGCTGAACAGGTTCAAGGATCTGCTGCACCCTTCCGCAGCACTTGACAACCTGATGGAACACTACAGCCGGGTTTCAGACGTTGTTCTGGATGCTCTGGTCACTAAACTGCCCATGGGGCGACAGGGGTTACCGGATTTTCTTGTTTCCCTTGCAAAAACTGCTGCCAGTACCCATGATATTCACCTGAAGGTCACAAACCGTGCAGGAGATGAGCAGATCCTGGCAGATCCGTTTTTGTTCAGATCCGCACTGATATTTTTACTGGGCCGAATCCAAGAACTCTGCCGCCCTTCCGGTTTCCAGCTGACTGTCGACAGCCGCCGGAATACGATCCTGTTTGATCTTTCCTGGAAAGGGCCTCCCGTGCCGTCCCGGAAAATCCAGGCCATTTTTGCTGCACGGACACGCCCGATGCCCAGCTTTTTTTATCTTTTGCGCCAGAACAATGCCCGGGCAGATATTGTCACCAGCGGTGATAACGAATGCTGCAGGATCACAATCACCACCCAGAAAGAACCGGCCGCTGTTCAGGAGACTCAGGCACGCGCCCCTGTCATCACCGGCAGCCGCCCTGAATTTTACGATTTCAATCTGTTTGAAAAAGATGAAATTTGTACCGATCTTCTGGAAATGGGATTAAAAGATCTGACCTATACTGTCTTTGATACGGAAACCACTGGATTGAAGCCGGATCAGGGCGATGAGATTGTCTCCATCGCAGCAATCCGCATTGTTAACGGAAAAATCCTGTACCAGGATATTTTTGAAGAACTTGTGGATCCCAAGCGGGATATCCCCATTGAAGCCTACAAAATTCATGGGTTGAATTACGAAATGGTCCAGGGCAAAAAAGAGATTACAGCAGTGCTGCCGGCATTCCGAAAGTTCAGTGACGCTTCTGTTCTGGTGGGACATAACATCGCATTTGATATGAAAATGCTCAAGGTCAAGGAAAAAGTCACCGGCACACACTTTCCCAATCCCGTACTCGACACCCTGCTGCTGTCAGCGATTCTCCACCCCGTGCATGAACACCACGACCTTGAGAATATTGCCCGGCGGCTGGGGGTAGAAATTATTGGCAGGCACACTGCCCTTGGCGACACCATTGCCACTGCGCGGATCTTTTTGAAGCTGCTTCCCCTGCTTCACAGCAACGGTGTACTGACGCTCAGGGATGCCATTCTGGCATCAAAAAAAACCTATTATGCACGACTGACCTATTAAGGCTTGATCACAAGGATGATTCAATGATAGGAATTTTGAAGATCTTCATCGACTAAGGAGGGCGGTTCATGGACAACTCCTGGCTGAACCAGACAGCATTTTTCCATCTTTTACCCCAGACGGATCAACAGCAGTTTATCCAGGCGATGGACCATGTCACCTATTCAAAAGGAAGCGTTCCGGTTGAACAGGGAATTACCCAGATCAATCACTGGCTGGTTCTGATCAAAGGAAAAGCCCGGTTTTTTTTTGAAGACAACCAGGCACCGGTTGCCGCAGGAACCCTGTACCCCAAAGACAGCTTTGGCGCCCTGAGCATCCTGTTCAATGATCATATGGCCATCCGATCGTTAAAGATGGTGGAAGAAAGCCGCTTTGCAACGCTTCCGACAGATCTTTTTTTATCGTTCTGCCGGTCAGTACCGGAATTTCAGGAGTTTTTCACAGCTGCCTTCGGCCGGAACATGGTCAATCCGATCTTTTCCGGCAGATTCATTCGTCAGGCAAAAGACAGAACCGCGTCCCTTGCCTTTTTCAACCAGCCGATCTGGAGTGTATTTACCCCGACCCTCACAGCATGCACCCCTGATACCACGATCATGGATGCCGTGGCAAAAATGAACCGGAACAACACCAGCGCCATTTTGATCAAAAAAAACACAGCCGGGTTTGAAGGAATTGTCACAGATGCAGACCTCCGGAAAAAAGTGATTCAAAACCAGCTCGATCTGTCAGCAGAGATTTCCAGCATCATGTCCGCCCCTCTGGCCGGCATCTCCGCAGACTGCCAGGTGTTTGAAGCATTTTTGTCCATGGTGGAACATGACAAGCGCCATA
>JAABSK010000480.1 GCA_011390435.1 Desulfobacteraceae bacterium
TGCTGAAAATCGATATATGCGGGGTAAAATTATTGGAGATTGAAAACGTGGTGCTGGATTTTAACGGCACCATTGCCGTGAACGGTCACCTGATCAAAGGGGTGAAAGAAAAGATCAACCAATTTTCAGATCAATTGACCTTTCATGTGATTACCGTCGATACTTTCGGGTTTGTCCAAAAGGAACTTGAAGGGGTCCACTGCCGTCCTTCAAGAGGAAGGACTTGCCACAAAAACCCTTCTGGCATCAGACCTGGTGATTTCAAATATCCTGGATCTGTTTGAATTCTTTGAACAACCGGGCCGTCTGATCGCCACTTTAAGACAGTAATCCTGATTATTTTTCCACCAGGAGACCGTGCTCCTTTGCTTCTATGGTCGCCTGATCCAGTTTCGCCTGTTCTTTTGATGCTTTTTGACGAGCGGTTATGGCGATTTTTCGGGTTTCAAGCGCTTCATTCAGTTTTTTCAGCAGGTCTTTTTCTTCATCCGGCAGGTTAATGGATTCCATTTGTTTTTTGGCTGTTTCAGTTGCCAGAATGGCTGCTTTTTCAGCAAGGGCCGCTCTTTTTTCCGCATGCTGGAGCGCGTCGTAAATTCGGGCCAGCTCCTGGATTTTACCCTGTTCCGGCGCTGCATCCAGATCTATTTTTCGGGCAGCCATGACAAGTACGGTCTGTTTGAGTGCATTCATGACCGGTTCAACCGGTTCTCCTGAAAAAAGGGTGGGGGTGCTGTCTTTCATTACCATGGGGAGAAATATGATATCGGCTTCTTTTGAATGGTTTATAATGCCGGCGGCATCAGCCCCCAGTACAATAGACGGGGTTGCCGTGATGCGTATTTCTTCAAGGGTGGCGGACAATTCAGCCATGATGTCTTTATTGTCTCTGTCATAATTGATAGCCATTAACCGGATTTCAGCAGAACGCCAGTTTTTATTCCGCGTGATCAGATAAGCCATCAGCAGCAGCAGGCGGCTCGAGTCATCAGCTTTCCACCAGACATCAATCCGCTTATGCTCGGGAGGGTCTTCATTTCCTGATACCGGCAGCGTTTTTTCCCGGGTGTCCGAAAGAACAATGTTGCAGCCTGCCTGAAGCATTAATCGGAGGTACTCACGATAATCCGGTGCATTTTCAGAATCGGGTGTTTCCGTCCAGCTCAACAGAACGGTATTGGCTTTTATGGTGCCGATTCCATAGGATTGAAGGAGGGCCGATATGCCGGATTCAATATCCGTGGTGGAAATGACAAGAGGGAAGACATGTGAATGATGGGGTTGAGTATCCAGGAGCAATTCTTTCAGGGCTTTTTCCCTGAGTCGAAGGGTTTTTATCCCGGTTCCGTGAATCATTTCAACGGCAGTAGTTATCCCGGAACCCCCTTCGATGAGGCCTGCAAAGTCCAGCAAACGGGACCGATGGTGAGGCGTGTTTGAAAAGGCCAGGATATAGGGGCGCCAATCCCTGGGATGTTCGATATCCTTCTGGGCCTCGATCAGGCTGGATCGGATTTGCTGGAGGTGATAGGATCGCTGGCTGTCTGCCCACCGACTGGGTCCGGGCCGCCGTTTCAGGTATTGAAACAGGGCGATCAGGATGGCTGCAGCGGTCAGGCCGGTCCTGAAATCAATGGCCAGCATGACAACAGAACAGATCAGAAAACCAGCCAGGCTCAAATGGCGGTGATACCATTTAAATCGCGGTCTGAAGGATGGGCTCGAAGCGGCTGCTTCAAAATAAGTGGCATAATTTAACAGGCCGTAGGAAATCAGAAAAAACATGGACACGATCCGGGCAATGAGATCCAGATGGCCCAGGGCAATGATGCCAATGGCGATGATCAGGGACAGCAGAACGCCCCTGCGTGGATTTGAAGCAGGGCCCGCCCCTTTTGCAAACATATTTAAAAAAGGAAAAATTTTATCCGAGGACAGCGACTGAAGTATCCGGGGGGCGCCTAAAAATGAGGCCATGGCAGACGAAAGGGTAGCCGCGATGACCCCGGCATCAATGAGAAAACCAAAACTGGCTGTTTTTTGCATGGACCTGTAATCATTGGCCAGTGTTTCAAGGCTGTTGGATGCTGTAAAAATAACAGCGGTCGAAAAATAAACCATGATGGAGATACCGACAGCCAGAAATGTTCCGGATGGCAGGCTTTTCCCGGCATCCTTAAGGTCTCCGGACATGCTGACACCCTGGGTAAATCCGGTGACTGCCGGAAAAAAGATGGCAAACAGTATCCAGAACCCAATGACGGGGCGTTCCTGTATCCAGCCGGAAGCCAGGAGTGTATTGTCCCATTTCTGGAATCCCCCTATATAAAAGGAAGCCAACGCCATCACAAGAAATGCCATGACAACAAATTGAAAGCGGGTGGCCACATCCGCACCCAGCCACGCCAGGATGAACAGAAGTAAAAGCGCGGCCAGGGCAATCATCTGCGGTAGATAAACCGATGTTGAAAAAGATGTCATAGCCGCAACCGCTTCGCCAAACCCGATACAGTAGAATGCAATGGAAACCGACTGGGCCAGGAACAGGACGATGCCGATTGCCCCGCCGAACTCGACCCCC